>JBEIHL010000686.1:0-2870 GCA_040381375.1 Opitutaceae bacterium | reverse complement strand
CCGCCATGGCGATCGCGGCGGATCCGCGGATCAAGGCCGCGTGCGTGGCGGGCTGGATGACGGAGTTCGCGCATCAATTGCGGAATCACGTCCGGCACACGTGGATGGTGTTCGTGCCCGGGCTCTACGCGTCGCTCGACCTGCCCGACGCCGCGGCGCTGCACGCACCCGGGGCGTTGCTCGTGCAGCAATGCCGGCGCGACTCGCTCTATCCGCTCGCGGGCATGCAGGGCGCGGTCGACAGGCTCACCCGCATCTATGCTAAGGCGGGAATACCGGAGCGTTTCCGCGGCACGTTCTACGATGACACCCACTCGTTCCGGCCCGCGATGCAGGACGAGGCGTTCGACTGGCTCGACCGCTGGCTGTGAGCGGACGAATCTAATCGCGCTTGGCTCAGATTGCGCCGGCTACGCTGGATGTCCTGATCCTGCTTCGTTTTTCTCAGCGCGACGTGATCTTCACCGTCAGCGAGTCGTAGCCCAGAGTTCGATCGTACGCTGCTTCGTGCTCCGTTCGCTCTTCCGCCGAGAGGATCGTGATGCGCGCGACGCGTTCGCCGCAGAGGCGCAGCAGCGTGCGCAGGATGAGCCGGGCGTGGGCGGCGCCCATGCAGAGATGGGTGCCGAAGCCGAACGAGAGATGCGGGTTGGGTTTGCGGTCGAGGCGCACTTCCTCGGGATGGTCGAAGACCTTTTCGTCCTGATTGGCGGACGCCCAGCACAGTGACACGCGTTCGCCGGCCTTGACCGTTGTGCCGTTGACGTCCGTATCCGCGGGGCAAACCCGCCCGATGTGAGTCAGCGGCATGAATACGCGGAAGAACTCCTCGCTCGCGTGGGTGATCCGGTTCGGATCCTGCCGGAGATACTCCAGCGCCTCGGGATGGCTCGCGAGGTAGCCGAGCGCGCACGAGATCGTGTGGATGATCGTGTCGCGGCCGCCGGCGAAAGCGAGGTTGGCAAACCCCATCATCTCCTCGCGCGTGAGCGGCCGGCCCCGGTACGTCGCCTGCGTGAGCGCGCTGAAAAAATCCACGCCCGGAGTGGCCACGGCACGATCGAACTGCGCGTGCAGATACTCTTCGAGGGCGACGCCCTTTTTCAGGCCGCCGGTGACCTTGAACACATGAATGCCCCAACTGATCCAGAGGTCGGCTTCCGACTCCGGCATGCTGAGCAGATAGGTGAGGGCGCGCGATTGGATCGGCAGGGCGAACTCATTCACGATCTCGATCGAGTCACGGCTCATCGCGGCGGTCAGCATGCCGCCGATCAAGGCCTCGACCCGCGCAATGAACGCGGGGTCCTTCGGGCGCTGGAAAAAAGGGTCGGCGATCTTCCGGTAGTCGGTGTGCTCCGGCGGATTCGTTTCGATCGGGAGCTGCCGCATCGAGCGGACGTCTTCCTCGGACGGAATCGGCACGCGGAAGGGCGCATCGGAGCTGAACGTCTGCCAGTCCTTCGCCGCGCGGCGCACGTCCTCGTGGCGCAGGATCATGGCGATATTTTCGCCGTGAATGGGACATTGCAGGACACCGGTTTCCTGGCGGGCCTGGCGGAAGGGATCGGGAGCGGGTTGCACGGGAGGGAAGGCGCGGAATTGGCAGCAAGAGAGCGACGAATCGGGCAGCGAACAAGCAGAAGCGACAGGACCCAGTCGCCCGGTAAAATGCCCAGCATCGCGGAGCCGCGAGCAACTTGAACAGAAAGACCGGGAAGAACGGGAAGAACTGGACTCTATCGGTGATCAGCCCGCGACCTTCGCGGTGCGGAGTGTGTTTTCTGCGCTCCTTTGCTTCCCGATCTCCCCGGCCTTCCTGTTTCATGTTTGGTCGCGTCCTCGTGGAGCGGATTGACCAGCCGGGGTCCGTCCGTAGCGTCGCGACCATGCGCTTTCCCCGTTGGGCCCGGTTTGCTCTCTGTGCAGTGTTCAGTGGCAGTCCGGCCGCGTTTGCGGCGGAGCCGGCGGGTGCGGACGATGCCGAACTGGCCGCGTCCGTGGCCAGGGGACAGACACTCTTCCTTGCTTATTGCGCGATGTGTCACGGCGCGACCGGCGACGGGGTGGGTGACACCTACCCGCCGCTCGCGCGTTCGGATTGGCTGGCGGCGAATCGGTCCGGCGCGATTCGCGCGGTGGTGAACGGGCTGAAGGAGGAGATCACGGTCAATGGCCGCGTGTTTCGCGGGCAGATGCCACCTCAGATGCTCGACGATGGACAGGTCGCGGACGTGATCACGTTTGTCGTCAACTCCTGGGGCAACCCTGGCGGGCGCGTGACGACCGACAACGTGCGCGCCGTGCGGGCGACGGCCGATTTCAAAACGTTCGAGGCCCTGAAGATCGCGGGCGATTACCGTCCGCTGCCGGCGCCCCCGCCGGGCTTCGCGATCCGGGAACTGGTGCGGCTGACGGATTTTCCCACGCGCATGGTGAGCGACGGCAAGAGCGGAAGACTCTACATCCTGGGCCAGGCGGGCGGGCTGTGGCGGTTCGATCCGGCGTCGGGCAACTTGAAACAACTCCTCTGGCCGAAGGATTTTCCCGGCCTGAAGCCGCTGCCGTTCCAGACGCTCGGCATGATGCGTGATGCCGAAGGTCGGCTCTGGATCAGCACGAACCAGCGGGTACCGGCGGAGCCGCTGGTGTTGAACGAAGTCGCGATCTACCGTACCAGCGCTTTCGATACGGAAGGTGACCCGGTTGCGCCTCGCCCGTGGCTGCAGACCAGCTATCCGTGGGGTATTGGACCTTACACGCACGGGCTCTCCGACTTGAAAATTGGCGCCGACGGCCTGCTGTACGCGAGCAACGGTTCGCGCACCGACTCGGGCGAACCCGGCGATGTGCCCAATCTCGGGAAGATG
>JBEIHL010000685.1:0-2871 GCA_040381375.1 Opitutaceae bacterium | reverse complement strand
GTGCTGGTCATCGAGGACCTCGTGCTCGAAGACATCAACCTGACCGATGCGCTCGAAAACGCGATCGAAGCCAAGATGGTGCAGGAGCAGGAAGCCGCGCGCTCGCGGTTCGCCCAGCAGCAGGCACAGACCGAGGCCAGCACCGCAGTCATCAAGGCCAAGGGCGAGGCGGAATCGATCGCACTCCGCGGCGCCGCGCTGCGGGAGAACCCGAGCGTGCTCGAGCTCCAGATCATCGAACGTTGGGACGGCATCACGCCGCTGGTCGTCGGCCCCGGCGCCACCGGCGCCAATATGATGCTGCCATTGGGCGACTTCACGACCGGATCTAAACCGCAGGATAAGGAGGGATCGCGATGAATCCACGTGCCTTTGGAGGCCCCAACGACGGCGATCTTGATCCGCAGACCGCGAAGCGCGGCCTCGGCGTCGCTATCTTTTTGTTTGTGATCTTCGTCGTAGGGTCGTCCGCGACCTACGTCGTTCAACCCGGGACGCGTGGCGTGGCGGTGACCCTTGGCACCGTTGCTCCGGATTTCAAACCGGAGGGTTTCGGTCTGAAGAAGCCCTTCCTTACGACTATCCACCCGATTTCGATCCGGCAGCGGACCCGGCCCCATGCCGGCGGAGTGCTACTCGTCGGACCTGCAGCAGGTGAAGATGGAGGTGCACGTCCTGTACCGCATCCCCGAGACCTCGGTGGTGAAGATCTTCCAGGAATATGCGGGCGAACCCTTCGACAACTTGATCGCGCCGCGCGTGCAGGAGGCCCTGAAAGAGGTGGCCGCGACACAGAGTGCCGAGCAGATCGTGAAGCGGCGGGAGGATATCAAGACCCGCGCGCTCGAGCTCGCCCGGCGCAAGATCGGCGCCGAGTTCCTCATCGTGACCGACCTCGTGATCTACAACCTCGCGCTCTCGTCGGAACTCGAGACCGCCATCGAGATGAAGATGGTGCAGGAGCAGGAGGCGGAAAAAGCCAAGTTCACCCAGCTCAAGGCCCAGATCGAGGCCGACACGGCCATCATCCGCGCCAAGGGTGAGGCAGAAGCCATCCAGGTCCGCGGTGCCGCGCTACGGGCCACGCCGGACTTCATCAAACTCCAGATTCTCCAAAATTGGAACGGCCGTTCGCCGCTGGTGGTCGGCGGTGGAGATTCGAATGTGATGCTATCGCTGGAAGAACTCAGCCGGCGCGCCCCCGCGCCCGCGCCCACGCCTGCCGCCCCGCCCCGTGGAATGCAGGCTCCGCGCGCCCCGACGCCACCGCAGAAGAACCGATGAATCCCCGGCTGCGCGCCACGATCCAGCTACTCGTGCTGGTCGGGGTTGTGGCGCTGCTCTTCATCCTGTTTCCCCGCACCCTCGCCTTCGCCGAACTCGCCGCCCGCGAATTACGCTACCTGTGGTGGCTCGTGCTGCTCGTCGCGCTGGCGGGCTGGCTCATCTGGGGCGTCGGGCGGAAACGGAAGTGATCCTGGGAGCGCGGACGCACTCGTCTGCTTCTTCATCGTAAGATCCCTGCGGACGAGGGCGTCCGCGCTCCCAGGGGCGGTCAATTCTTCGCTTTCAGCGCAAACGCCACGTACGCATCACCGGGCCCGGATTTTCCCCCGACGCGACCGCCGCCGGTCGCGGTGATGACGACGAACTGACGGCCGCCGACCTCGTAGATTGCCGGTGCTGCGGTGCCCGCGAAGGGCAGTTTCGCCGCCCAGAGTTCCTTGCCTGTATCCGCATCGAACGCACGCAGCCGCTCATCCTCGGTGCCGGCGACAAACACCAGGCCGCCCGCGGTCACGGACGCCCCACCGAGCGTCTGCGAACCGGTAACCGGCAGTCCTTGCCGGGTAAGTTCTTCAAGCTCGCCGAGCGGCACGCGCCAAAGCGCCTTGCCCGTGCTCAAGTCGTAGCAGTTGAGCAAGCCCCACGGCGGCTTGACGCCGGGATAACCCTCGTGGTCGACGAGGAAATGGAATCCGTCGAACACGTACTTTGCCGCATCCGGACCCGCCCCGCGTGACGGCGGCTGGTTCCGTCGGTAAAGATAATCGAGCAGGTCCTTCTTTTCTCCGTCCGTGAGCAGCAGGTTCGGCAGCATCGCGCCGCGTCCCTTGGCGATCAGCTCGAGCACGTCCGACTCGGGCAGACGCGCCTTCAAGCCAATCAACGGCGGCGCCACGCCAATGCCGAGGCGCGCCGGGCCGTGACAGGGAGCGCAGTGTTGCTGGTAAACTTTTTCGCCGGCCGACGCCGGATGCCGGGGGTCGCGTTCCCGCTCGTTGTTCGCGATCACCGTGATCTTCGAAACCCAGCGATTCGACGTCACGTAGAGCCGCCCGGTCGGAACGTCGACCGCCGCGCCCGACCACTCCGCGCCTCCGCGCGAGCCGGTGAAGAGCGTGGCCTTGCCTTCG
Organism: Opitutaceae bacterium; assembly: GCA_040381375.1. Taxonomy (GTDB): domain Bacteria; phylum Verrucomicrobiota; class Verrucomicrobiia; order Opitutales; family Opitutaceae; genus ER46. The sequence continues at coordinate 454 of JBEIHL010000685.1, read as the reverse complement.
GTGAACGGCTCGAAAAATCCGTAGTTCGAACGCGCGACGACCTTCTGCACGAACTCGCGGGCCTCGGGCGTGCGATCCGTGATGTCCGCCGGGTTGAATTCGCTGCGTGAAATCGGCTCGGGCAATTCCGGGTCGGGCTGGTAGGGCGAGGTGCGTTCGCCGGGCAGCTTGGAAACGGGCGCCCGCCGCAGCCGCACCGGGAAAATCGGTTTGCCCGTCAGGCGATCGAGCACGAAGAGGTGGCCCGACTTCGCCATGCACGTCACCACGTCGACGCGCGCACCGTCCCGTTCGATGGTGACCAGATTAGGCGGCGCGCAGACGTCGAGGTCCCAGATGTCGTGCCGCACATCCTGAAAGTGCCACAGCCGCTTCCCCCGTGAGCACGTCGAGCGCGAGCACGCAATTGCTGAACAGATTGTCCCCTAGCCGGCCGATGCCGACCATGTCGGGC
>JBEIHL010000684.1:0-2878 GCA_040381375.1 Opitutaceae bacterium | reverse complement strand
CCCTTGAAACTTGCCGCGGCGCGTCGCGCCGCGGCCCCGGCTCATCCTCCCATCTTGAAGCTCGAGCTGACTTGAAACACCGCCTGCACAATCGCGAAGGCGATGAAGCCGACAAAAATGAAGACGCCCATCAGCACGCCGCTCGCGATCACTTTGGTGAAGACGTTAAGCTGATTCGAAATCTGCTTCTGGTACGCGGCGGCGATCTGCTTGAGGCTCGGCACGACGTTCCCGGTGTTCTCGCCGACCGCGAGACGGTCGAGCACGAGTTCCGGGAAGACGCCGGTGCGGCCGAGCGCGAGCGACAGCGCCTCGCCTTCGAGCACGCGGCCCGTCGCGATGCCGAAAGCCTCGCGATGGACGGTGTTGGCGATCTGCTTTTCCGTCATCCGCAGCGCCTCCGCGGCGGTGATGCCGTTCTCGAGCAGCACGGAAAGCGTCTGCGCAAAAGCGAGCACCGTCTGCGACACGATGAACGGTCCGACCAGCGGCACCTTCAGCAGCCACGCGTCGGTCGCGGCGCGTCCGGCCGCCGTCTGCCGCCAGCCCGCGAACGAGATGATACCGATCACCACCGCGACCAGCACCGCGATGCCGTAGATGCTCGTGGCGAACTCCGACATCGAAATGAGCAGCGAGGTCGACGTCGGCATCTTGCCCCCGAGCGAAGTCAGCAGCGTCTTCAGCCGCGGAAGCAGGAACGTGATGAAAAAGAGAATCACGCCGAACGCCACCGCGACCATGAACGTCGGGTAGGCGAGCGCGGTGAGCAGTTGCCGGCGCAGCTCGCGTTGCTCCGTGAGGTGCGTGATGAGCCGCGCGAGGGTGTCGTTGACCGAACCGGTGGCCTCGCCCGCCTGGAGCAGGTTGGTGATCGAGGATTCGAAAACCTGCGGAAAACCCGACATCGCGCGCGACAACGGGGCGCCTTCGCTGATCTGCTCCCAGATGCCGCCGCACAACGCGCGCAGGCGCGGCTCCTTGATGCGCACCGACAACAGCCGCACGGCTTCGCCAGCCGAGAGTCCGCTGGTGGCGAGATCGTGCAGGGCCTCGAGAAACGGCAGGCATTCCCGTCGCGTGGGCACGGCCGCGGCTCCGCGGTTGACGACGGGCCGGGCGGGCGCGGCGACGGGTGCGGCCGGCGTGCCGTTGGGTTTCGCCTTCTTCGGCGCGGGACCGGCGGCGAGCTCCGTGACGGAGGCCACCTGGAGGCCGCGCGCGCCCAGGACGCGAAGGGCGTCCTTACGGCTGGGCGCCTCGATGTCCGCGGCGACAGCGTTGCCGGAACGGTCGCGGGCGGTGTAGGCGAAGCGGGCCATGCGCTACTTCTCGGTCACCGTGATGACGCGGAGCACTTCATCGAAGGTGGTGCTGCCCGCCTTCACCTTCTCCCAACCGCTCTGGCCGAGCGTGCGCATGCCGTGCTTCCGGGCGCAGTCGGCGAGGGTACGCGTGCTTTCGCGCTTCAGCACGAGCTCGTGCATTTCGTCGTTGAGCCGGAAAATCTCGAAGATGCCGATGCGTCCGCGGTAGCCGGTGCCGCGGCAGCGGTCGCATCCGACCGGAGCCTTGAGCGTGTCGACGAGTTCGGCCTCGGCGGGATTGCAGCCGAGGATGGCGAGGTTCTCGAGCAGCTTCACCCGCGCGATCGGCGCCGGGCGGGAGCATTCGGTGCAGAGCCGGCGCACGAGGCGCTGGGCGATCACGAGCTCGATCGCGGACGCGACGAGGAACGGCTCGATGCCCATGTCGACGAGCCGCGTGATGGCGCCCGGTGCGTCGTTCGTGTGCAGCGTCGAAAACACCAGGTGACCCGTGAGCGAGGCGCGGATGGCGATCTCGGCGGTGTCCTTGTCGCGGATCTCGCCGACCATGATCACGTCGGGATCCTGGCGAAGCACATGCCGCAGCGCATCGGCAAACGTGAGCCCGATCTCGGGCCGCACCTGCATCTGGTTCACGCCGGGCACCTCGTACTCGATCGGATCCTCGATCGTGATGATGCGCAGGTCGGTGGAGTTGATCTGGCGGAGAAATGCGTTGAGCGACGTGCTCTTGCCGGAGCCGGTGGGGCCGGTGACGAGGATGATCCCGTGCGGGTAGTCGAGCACGTGGCGGATCTGCGCCTGCTCGCCCGCACTCATGCCGAGCCGGTCCATCGTGTACGCTTCCTTCTTCTGGTTGAGCAGGCGGAGCGAGATCGACTCGGCGTAGATCGTCGGGACGGTCGAGACGCGGATGTCGAGGACGATGCCGTGGGCCTTGAAGTTGATGCGGCCGTCCTGCGGCAGGCGCTTCTCGGAGATGTTCATCCGCGCCATGATCTTCAGGCGCGAAATGATCGCGTCCTGGAAGCGTAACAGGTTTTCGGGTACGGGCACCGGCACGAGCAGGCCGTCGACGCGGTAACGGATGCGCAGTTGCCCCTCCTGCGGTTCGAAATGGATGTCCGTCGCCTGATCCTCGATCGCCTGCGAGATCACATCGGTGACGAATCGGACGACCGCCGCGTCTTCGTCCACCACCTCCACCGACTCCTTCTGCGCCTCGGGCGCGACGTAGCTCTCGTCGCCGTCCTCGAGCGAGCCCGAGCCAACGCCGAAGTTTTCGATGATGAGCTGATGCACGCGCTCCGGCACCGCGAGGTGCCACACGAGCGGCCGCGGCGTGAAGGTCCGCAGCCACTGCGCCATCACGGGATCGGGCAGCCAGGCGGAGGCGAGATGCAGCGGAGGGAGCAGGGAGGAGGGCGCCGGGAGCAGGGGAGGAGCCGAGCCGGCGGAAACTGATTCACCGGGCGCACGGGCGTTTTCTCCTGCTCCTTGCTCCCTGCTCCCTGCTCCCCCATCCGCGAAGCGGATGGGAATGATCTGAT
>JBEIHL010000683.1:0-2879 GCA_040381375.1 Opitutaceae bacterium | reverse complement strand
GCAGGGATCGAACGATGCGGACGAGGGCGTCCGCGCTCCCAGGCCTCTACAACTGCGCCTGCAGTTCCTTCGCCCGGGTCAGCGCCGTCTCGAGGTTGCGATCGCGCACGGTGAAGTGTCCCATTTTTCGCCCCGACCGCGGCTCGGCCTTGCCGTAGAGGTGCAGCTTGGCTCGCGGTTCGCTCAGCACCGCGCGCCAGTTGGGTTCGCCCACGACCCGTCCGTCCTGCCAGCGCCAGGCATCGCCCAAGATATTCACCATCACGGTGGGTTCGCGCACGCCGACGGGACCCAGCGGCAGGCCGCACACGGCGCGCACGTGCTGTTCGAACTGACTCGTCTCGCAGCCGTCGATCGACCAGTGCCCGCTGTTATGCGGGCGCGGCGCGAGTTCGTTGACGAGCACTTCGCCATTGGCCGCGAGGAACATTTCCACCGCGAGCAGGCCGACGACGTCGAGTTTTTCCGCGATGGCGACGGCCAACTGTTCCGCTTCGCGCAGGGCGGGCGCACTCACGCGGGCCGGAACGATGGAAAAATCCAGGATGTGGCGCGTGTGAATATTTTCCGCCACCGGAAACGCCTTCGTCTCGCCCGCGCTCGACCGGGCCACGATCACCGATAGCTCGCAGGAGAAATCCACCCAGCGTTCCAGCACGCACCGGCGTCCGCGGAAGATCGCGGCGGCCTTTTCCAGGTCGGCATCGCTCACGATCTTCATCTGACCTTTGCCGTCGTAGCCGAAGTCCGCGGTCTTCACCACACACGGCCGCCCCACCTGCCCGATCACCGCCGCGAGGTCGCCATCGAGCGCTTCCGCGTAAGGCACATGCGGAAAACCGTTCGCCCGCAGCCACGCCTTTTCCCGCTGCCGGTTTTGCGTCACATGCAGCACCTCGGCCCGCGGAAACAGCGGCACGAGCGGCGCGATGGCGTCGAGCGGACCCGACGGGATGTTCTCGAATTCGTACGTGACCACCGCGCACTCGCGCGCAAACGCCGTCAGCGCCGCCAGGTCGTCGTAGCTCGCATTGACCTCCCGGTTCGCCACCGCTCCCGCCGGACACGGACCCACCGGTTCGAAAACCTGCACCCGGTAACCCATGGATTGCGCCGCCTGCCCGAGCATCCTGCCCAGTTGTCCGCCACCGAGAATGCCGATCGTTTTGCCGGGAGGGATCATGAGTCGGAAGTCGATGGGGACGGTGTGATGTCTAAGGAGTAAGGCGTAAGGCGGAAGTCGAAACCGGGCGACGGCAAGCCCACAGTCCCGCCCCCACCTTAAGCCTTACACCCTCAACCTAAAACTCGCGGCGACCGCAGGGTGTCGCGACTCAGGGGAGCCGGGCCTGCAACACTTTTGCCGTCTGATCGCTCCGGAACTTGCGCCAGGCGCGGCGCGTGCCGGCGTCGCTCTGCGCCAGCAGCGAGGCGGCAAACAGTGCGGCGTTGATCGCCCCGGCCTTGCCGATGGCAAACGTCGCCACGGGCACGCCGCCGGGCATCTGCGCAATCGAGAGGAGCGAATCGAGCCCTTTCAGTGTCTTCGACTCCACGGGCACGCCCAGCACCGGCAGGGTTGTCATCGAAGCCGTCATACCCGGCAGGTGCGCCGCGCCGCCGGCCCCGGCGATGATCACCTTGAGTCCGCGACGCTCCGCGCTTTCCGCATACTCCACCATCAGCTTCGGTGTCCGGTGCGCGGATACGACCCGCTTCTCGAAGGGAACACCGAGCGCCTCGAGCTGCGCGGCGGCATGCTGCATCGTCTCCCAATCGGAAGTGCTCCCCATGATGACGCCGACAAGTGGTGTGGACATGACCGCCAAGCCATCGGCGATCGACGTGGCGGTGTCAGCCTGAATTTCTGTCGTGCGACGCCACCGCCGCACCCCCATCGACTCACCCCTCGGAGGGCACCGGCGCTCGTAATCCATTGGATGACGGGCTGGATGGTCGTGCGGGAGTCCGCGGCGGGCACCGGGTGCCACGGGCTACTACACCAGCGACACGCCCTTGGGCACCCGCACGACGGTCGTGCCGGCGATCTTGTCGTGCCACGACTGTTTCTCGTCGTCGAACGCCACCCAGATAAAGCCGAACCCGCCCACGGCCAGCGACAGGAAGCAGCCGAGCGCCCGCACGATGGCGGTCGCCCAGTCGAGTTCGCGCTGATCGATGCGCACCACTTTCAAGCCGCACACGATGCCGCCAATCGTGGTCCCTTTCAGTTTCCACATCACCGCGCCGTAGATTGCGAGCAGGACCAGCAGTACGCCCGGCCCCTGCTGGAGATGAAGACCGCGCGGCAACAGACTAAAGATCAGCCCGATCAAGATCGCGTCCAAGGCCAGGGCCGCCATCCGGATGAAAAACCCCGCTCGTGGCCACGCGATCACCCCCACCGCCGGAGAAACCGCCAGAAAACCGGCATCCCCACCGCTGACCGGCGGCGGGCCGGGCTCCACCGGGACTGGTCGTGGCTCGACCGGCGGCGGTGGTGGCGGCAAGACCGGTGACTCGACCGGCACGGCCGCACTGAAGCCCATCGTCGCCGCCGGCTGCACCAGAGGGACGACGGCCGCGGGTGAGGGTGCGAGAGAAATTGGGGCGACCGACGTTTCAGTTCGCGGCTCAGGCGGGGACGAAAGCGGAGGCGGAATCGTCGGAGGCGGCCGGGGCGCCTGAACCGTCGCCGCGAGCGCGGGTCCCGCGGCGGCGGCAGCCGGGCGATCCCGCTTCATGGCCAACGCGATGGTGTACACCACGACCCCGAGTCCGAGCCACGAGAGGAGTTTAAACGTGAGAAACCCGGCGACCGGGATCGTGTAGAGCCCGGCCACGACCACGCCGCCGATCAGCACCGCGAGCACCGGCGG
>JBEIHL010000682.1:0-2883 GCA_040381375.1 Opitutaceae bacterium | reverse complement strand
GCCCATCGATCTCGACGAGACCTTGGCGCGCGTGCAGACGCAGCTTCGCTTCGTGCAGATTAACCGTCAGGTCGTCGAGCTGACGCGGCGGCTGGAGGAGTCGCGCAAGGCCGCGACGATCGGCGCCGTGACGCAGGGCATCGCGCACAACCTGAACAATCTGCTCGGCGTCGTCATCGGCTACCTCGACCTCGTCAACGCCTACTACGACAAGCCCGAGCAAGTGCGGAAAAACGTACAGCACATCGAGGACGCCGTCGGGCGGATCGTCTCGATCATCAAGCAGCTCAGCACGCTGGTCGTCCGGTCGCGGCCGCCGTTCATCAAGGCCGGCCTCCAGCGCCTGCTCGAAGGCGGCGTCACGCGGTTTCACCACGAATACCGGCTGACCGCCCCGGTCACCATCGAGAATCCGCTCGGTGACCTGATGATCGACACCAACTACGAGATCTTCGAGGAGGTGCTCGCAAAGGTGCTGATCAACGCGTGGGAATCGTACCCCAACCGCATCACCGATCCGCGCCCGGTCTCGATGCACACGCAGATCGTGGAGAAGCCCGACGACGGAAAATTCGTGGAGATTCGAATCGTCGACCACGGCAGGGGACTCGACGCGGATACCCGGGACAAGATTTTCGAACCGTTCGTCAGCACCAAGAACACGGTCGGCGTCGGCATGGGCCTCACGGTCGCGCGCCACGCGCTGCGCAATCTGGGCGGCGAGGTCACGATGATCGACACGCCCGGCCGCGGGGCCACCGCCGTGCTGCTCCACCCGCTCGAGCGGGCCAGCCGCAAGTCGGAGGACTGAGCCGCAGCCCGACCCTGGCGCGGCGTCCGGGCATTCCTTTTTCCATGGCAAAAATCGCGTTTCTCGGAGCCGGCAACATGGCTTCGGCCTTCGTCGACGGCCTGCTCGGGCAGCAGGCCGCGGCGAAGTCCGATCTGATCTGCTACGGCGGGGCCGACTCCACCGCCGCCACCCTTGCTGCGCGCACCGGAATCGGGGCCGCGGGTACGTTGGAGGAACTTGTCACCGACTTCGACACGCTGGTGGTCGCGTTCAAACCGAACCACCTCGCCGAGGCCGATCCGCGTTTCGCCGATTGGACGGCCGGCAAGCTCGTGGTGTCGATCCTGGCGGGCAAACGGCTCTCCAGCCTGAACCGGGCGTTTCCCCGCGCGCGGAACGTCGTGCGCACGATGCCCAATACACCCGGTCAGATCGGCGCCGGCATCACGGCGTGGTGTGCCCGCGATCCGCTTTCGCCCGCTGACCGCGCCAGCGTGACCACGTTGCTCGGCGCGCTTGGGCAGTCGGTTGAAGTGCCCGAGGGCGATCTCGACGCCGTGACCGGATTGAGCGGCAGCGGTCCGGCTTACGTCTTTGAGTTTGCGGCCGCCCTGCGCGACGCCGGCGTGGCCGCCGGCCTGACGCGGGCAGCGTCCGAAAAACTCGCGGTCGAGACCTTACTCGGCGCCGCCCGCTTGCTCGCCCGCAAGGCGATCGAGCCTGAAGTCCTGCGGGACCAGGTCACCTCGCCGAACGGCACGACCTACGCCGGCCTGCAGCGGCTCAAGGCGGGAGATTTCCGTGGCTTGATCAAGGAGACGGTGCTCGCCGCCACCGCGCGTTCGAAGGAATTGTCGCAGGACGGGTGATACGGTGGAACCGGCTGTCCCCAGCCGGTTTTTTGTGCCCGCTTGCTCGCAACGCGTACGAAACCGAGGCTGATTTCGCAGCGAGCGGCCTGGGGACAGGTCGCTCCACCTTTGAGTCATCCTACCGCGTCGCTTTGTTTTTGCGCTTTTCCCGCCTTCCTGCGGCGATCGTATCATGTCGTATCTCGACGGACACATTCTGGTCACGGGCGGCGCCGGCTTCATCGGCAGTGCATTGGTCTGGGCCCTGAACCAACGCGGTTACTCCGACATCGTCGTGACCGATTTCCTCGGGTCCGACGAGAAGTGGAAGAACCTCGTGCCGCTGAAGTTCAACGACTACATCGACGCCGGCGATTTCAGGCGGCAACTGGCGCAAAATCCGTCCGCCTTCGGCAAGTTCTCCACCGTCTTTCATCTCGGCGCCGGCTCGGCCACGACGGAGAAGAACGCCTCTTACCTGGCCGACAATAATTTCGGCTGCACCAAGGAACTCGCCGCGTGGTGCCTGGCCCGGGACACGCGTTTCATCTACGCGTCGTCGGCCGCCACCTATGGCGACGGCGCTCAGGGGATGGACGACCAGTCCGACGAGCTGGCCCGGCTGCGGCCGCTCAACATGTACGGCTACTCCAAACACCTCTTCGACCTGTACGCGCAGCGCTCCGGGTGGCTGTCACGCATCGTGGGGGTGAAGTACTTCAACGTTTTCGGCCCGAACGAAGATCACAAGGCCGACATGCGCTCGCTGGTCAACAAGGCCTACCAACAGATCCTCGCCACCGGAAAGGTGCAGCTCTTCAAGAGCCACAAGCCGGAGTACAAGGACGGCGAACAGAAGCGCGATTTCCTGTACGTGAAGGACGCGGTCGAGATGACCCTCCACTTTGCGGACGACCCCAAGGGCAGGCAGACCGGAGGGCTGTTCAACCTCGGCAGTGGCGAGGCGAACACCTGGCTGACGCTGACGCTCGCCATCTTTGAGGCGCTCGGCCGTCCGCCCCAGATCGAATTCATCGCCATGCCCGAGGTGCTGCAGGGCAAGTACCAGTACTTCACCCAAGCCGACGTCACGAAACTCCGGGCCTCCGGCTACGCCCGCGCCATGACCCCCTTGGCGGAAGCCGTGCGGGACTACGTGCAGGGTTATCTGGTCCCGGACCGGAAGCTCGGGGAGTAGACCGTCTTCCCCCCTGGGAGCGCCGGGCTCCAGCCCGGCTC
>JBEIHL010000681.1:0-2884 GCA_040381375.1 Opitutaceae bacterium | reverse complement strand
TCGACCTGGGGTTTCTTCCCGGACTACGACGCCCGGCTCGATGCGCCGCTCGATGGCGGCACGGCGCGCGAATGGCAGCGGGCCGCCGCCGCCGAGCCGCCGGTCGATCCGCTCGTCGTCGCGCGCGCCGTGGCCGCGGCCGTCGCGCGAGCGGAACCGCCGGTGCGTCGAAACGATTTTCCCCATTTCCCATCTCCGGCCGCGTCGACTCCCTTCTTCGATGCAACCTCCCCCGACGCCGCAATCACCCGCGGGGAAGCCTTGCGTGCGCTGTGGCGACTTGTTCGATCACCCGGCCGCGCCGCCACGTCCACCCGTGCGGCGAGTTGACGCATCCCCGCCCCCTTCCCCCACGATGCTCCCGTTAACCGCGTTAACCGTCGTCCGCCGTCTCCGGACCATCCTATGCGCAACCCTGCTGCCTTGGGTGGCCGCCGCCTCGACCGCGCTGCCGCCGATGCTCGACCTGCCTGGAACCGGCGTCGACCCGACGAAGATCGACTTCGCCACGCTGCCCGTTTTGCGCGGCGAGTGGGCGATCGTCTCGCACGGGAACGGCCCGTGGCCGTTCCGCAATCACAACTACCTCGCATGGTTCGAGGGCCGCTATTGGGCGATGTGGAGTCACGGGCTGCGGCAGGAGGATTTTCCGGAGCAGCACGTGCAGTATGCCACCAGCGTGGACGGACTCACTTGGAAGGAATCGAAGCTCGTGGTTGGGCCGTCACCGGACCGGGATTTCCGGTACATCGCCCGCGGCTTCTGGATCCACGAGGGCAAACTGCTGGCGCTCGCGAGCCACGACGAATCCTACGACGCGACCGGCAAGAAGAAGCTCTTCGGTCCGAGTCTAGAGCTGCGCGTCTACCGCTGGGATTCCATGGCGGAGCGCTGGTTTCCGCACGGCGTGATGGCGAAGGACACGATCAACAACTTCCCTCCGGTCCAACTCGCCGACGGCAACTGGGCGATGACCCGGCGCGAACACAACCTCAAGGTCTCGATGCTCCTCGGCGGCGTAAAGTCGCCGCTCGAGTGGACGGATGTCCCGCTCACGATGCCGGCGGGCAGCACGTTCCGCGCGGACGAGCCCGTGCTTTCGGTCCTGCCGGACGGGCGCGTGATCGGCCTGTTCCGCGACAACAGCAAATCGAAGCGACTCTATCGGGCGCTGTCGGTCGACCACGGCCGCTCGTGGACGACGCCGGAAAAAACCAATTTTCCCGACGCGACGTCGAAGTTTTTCACCCTCCGCACCACGCGCGGGTATTACGTGCTGGTTTCCAACGCGAGCCCAGCGCCGGACCAGCGCATCCCCCTGTGCCTGTCGGTGTCCGAGAACGGACTCACCTACACCCGCATGGCGCGACTGCCGGTACCGACGGCGCCGCAGGATTTCCGCCCGCGCACAGGAGTGCGAAAGGCGGCGGGCTTCCAATATCCGCACGCGATCGAGCACGACGGGCACCTGCAGATCATCTACTCGCGCGACATGAAGACGGTTGAGACCCTGCGGATCGCGCTCGATGAAGTCGACCGCCTGCGCCGCACCAACCTCGCAAACGATACACCATGAATCTCGAAATCCGCGCCCTCGACGTCATCGCCGTGGTGCTCTACCTCACCGGAATGCTGGGGCTGGGCGCATACTTCGCGCGCCGCGGCAGCAGTGCCGAGACCTACTTCGTCGGCCGCCGCGACTACTCCGGCTGGGTGGTCGCCCTTTCGATGCTCGGCACGATCATCAGCTCGACGACCTTTCTCGCGCTCCCCGCGGCGGCGTACGTGTTGGATTGGCGACAGCTCGCGGTGAACATCCCCGTGCCGCTGCTTGCGGTCGTGGCGGCGGTGATCTTCATCCCGTTTTTCCGCCGCGCCGGCCTGACCTCGGCGTTCGAATACCTCGGCGACCGCTTCGGCATGCCCGCGCGGTTGTACGGCACGATCAGCTTTGTGGTGCTGCAACTGATCCGCGTGGCACAGGTGCTTTTCCTGGTCTCGCTGCCGCTGCAGTTCCTCACCGGCGCGCCGCTGCCGTGGGTGATTCTCGGCGGCGGAATCTTCGTTGCGCTCTACACGATCGCCGGCGGCATGGAGACCGTGGTGTGGGCGGGCGCCGCCCAGGCGTTGATCATGCTGCTCGGGGGCGCGCTTTGCTTCGTGTTCATCGTCACCGGGCTGCCGGGCGGACTCGGCCAGGTGATCGAGGTCGGGCAGGCGGACGGCAAGTTTGGTTTCGGCAGCCTCGATTGGAACATCCACCAGCGCACGTTCTGGACGGTCTTCATCCTCGGAATCGTGAACTGGCTCAACATTTACTCGGGCGAGCAGACCGTGGTGCAGCGCTACGTGTCGGCCGGATCGCTGCGGGAGGCACGCAAGGCCACGCTGCTGTTTGCCGGCATCGCGTTCCCCATGTGGACGACGTTCTTCTTCATCGGCACGGCGCTGTATGTTTTCTTCAAGGTGATGCCGGATCCAAACGTCGCGAACCTGCAGCCGGATCAGGTGCTGCCCTACTTCGTGTTGACGCATATGCCGGCGGGTCTGGCCGGCGTGGTGATCGCAGCCGTGATCGCCGCGGCGATGAGCTCGCTGGACTCGGGCGTGAACTCCATCGCCACCGTGCTGGTCGTCGACGTCGTCAAGCCCCACGTCGCCCGCGGCCGCAGCGACGCTTTCTACCTCGGCGCGGCGCGGCTCATCACGGGTGGCGCCATCCTCTTCATGACGCTCGGCGCGTACACGTTTTCGCAGATCAAGAAGGAGAGCATGAACGACGTCAGCCTGATCGTCTCGAGCGTGCTCGGCGGGGCCCTGACCGGCCTCTACATGCTCGGCTTCTTCACCCGCCGCGTCGACGGTTTCGCCGTCAATGTCGGCC
>JBEIHL010000680.1:0-2884 GCA_040381375.1 Opitutaceae bacterium | reverse complement strand
GTGGCGACGCTCGTCGCACCGGAAAGTGCCTCAGGCGAAGACCCGGTAGTTGAGGATGAGAAACACCACGATCGTCGACGGCGGGATCGCCCACAGGGTCGCCCACGTCGGGCTCAGTTTGAACTTGTTTCGCAGCAGCTTGAACGCGCCGAGGTTGATCACGTAGCTGACCACGACCGCGAACAGGTATTCGCCGAGTTGCTGGGCCGCGTCATCGCGGACGCTGGGCAGCGCCCAGAAGCGGTTGGCGAAATAATGCGTGGTCGTCGACACAACCCACGAAACCGAGAAGGCCCACGTCTCGCCGATCCGCGCGCGCAGCAAACGCAGCACCGCCACCTTCACGAGCGCCGACCCGGCCCCGACCGCAAGGAAGCGCAGCAGGCGCCACTGCGTTTCGCGGTCGGTCAACAGGGAATCGAACATCGGAGCATCCGACGAAACCCAACCCGGCCGCCGCAACCTCATTCGCGCGCAGCGCGCGCGGCGGACAGGATTTCGCCGGTGAAAATCGGCCCGCAACTGGTCCCGCCGAGCGGATTGCGGCCGAGGTAGATCTCACCGGCCTCCGCCGGGTAGAACCACGCCTCTTCGTCCCACACCACTGCGCCGTTCACCGTCAGCCGAATCCGACCGGGCGGTACATGGCCGACGAGCGTCGCATCGGGCACCACCTGGAGGCAGTACATCGTGACGCCGAGATCGAAAGCCTCGCCGGCCGGCAGCGCCACGGGCGGACCCAACCGCAGCGGCGAACCCCAGTGATCATGCGCGAAGCGCACGCGTCCGCCGGCCTGATACTCGACCAACAGCATGTCCGCGGCGCCGGTCGTGCCGGCGACGATCAGCGGTTCGCGCATGCCCGGGCGGCCCGCCGGCAGACGCAGGCGCAGACGCAGCGTGTCGCCCGGACCGTCGAGTGGATCGCGCCCGGCGACGGACGCCGGCGTCAATGCGGCCCGCGCCCAACCGTCCATGCTGCCACGGAAACGTGGATACGCCGAGTCGCCGAGCGCGCGCGGTCCGGCGCGAAGGCGTCCGGCCGCCGTCGGCAAGAAGCGGCCGTGGCCGGCGAGGACCGGCACCCCGTTCAGCTCGATCCGCATCTGCCGCACGGCCCGGACCATCTCCCCCTCGGGCCAGCCGGCGAAATACGGATGCGTCACCGGCGGCAGCAGCGAACCCAGGGCAACGCGCACCTGGTGGGTGGCGCTCCGATCCAGGGTCAGCACTTCGCCCGCTTGCTCCGGGGCGCCGAACCGAGCCACGCCAAACTGAAAACGGCCATCGGGCATTTCGCGCAGGAACACGCGATCCACGTGCGGCGCATCGCCGATCGAGAGCAGCGTTTCCGCGCCCGGGCGGCGCTCCGCCGGCAGACGCAGGGCAAACGTGACCGGACCAAACTCCCGACCCGCGAGGTGCTCCCACGCCGCGGGAATCCGGTTCAGGGCGCGGGCAAGCTCGCGTTCCAGCCGCGGATTCTGTTCCCGCAGCAGGCGATCGAATTGCAGGCTGTACAGGATGCCGAATAAGGCGGACGCCACCGCCGTCCCGATCCACGCGGCGCGAACGAGTCCGCGCCCCAATTTCCCGACTGACAGTCGCAGCCAACGCTCGAGGGCGAGCAGGCCGACGACCGCGAGCAGCATGAACGCGGGCACAAACTCCGCCTGATAGCGGGCGAGCGCGCTGAAGAACGAGAGCATGACCGCCGCCACGAGCCCGAAGAGGAGCGCCGCGGTCCCCAGCCACGCGCCGAGGGCTCGTCGCTCGTCCGCCGTCCGCCGCCACAGCGCGAGTGGAGCGAGAAAGGCCAGGCAGGTGATCGGGAGATTGGCGAGGAGGCCGTAGACGTCTCCGCGATGAATGGTATATCCGGCGGGCGTCGGTCCGAGTTCCGGCCGGCCGATGAAGGGGAAGTAGCGCGACCACTCCGCGAACGCGAGGAAGTGGGCCCGCACGTTGAACGGCACGTAGTGCAAGCCGAAGTGCGGTTGTTTCGATTCGTAATCGAGGCTGAACTGATACGCCTGGCCGAACTGGAGCGGATTGCCGAAGCGCGCGTAATTGTGCCACGCCATGAGGCCGCCGATGAACGCCAGCGGGATCGCGGCCCGCGCCACCCAAAGCCACGGTACGCGGCCTTCGCTCCGCCACCAGGCGAACAGCGGCGCCACGAGACACGGACTCGCGATGAGGTACGTGGGACGCGACGCGATGGCGAGGCCGAGACAGAGGCCAGCGGCGGCAAACCACAACTCGCGACCGCGCTCGGCGTGCAGACTTTGCCACACGCAGCCGAGCATCAGCATCGCAAAACACCCTCCGGCCGCGATCGGCAGTTCCCACATGTCAGGCCGCCGCAGCAGCACGGGCCCGAGATTCCCCAAACCGAGCACCAGCAGCGCCGCCATCGCCACGCCCGGCCCGGTCTCGGGAAAGTAACGTCGCTGGACCGCGCGCCAGACCGCCGCGCTCGCGAGAAACCCGCCGTAGACGAAAACCAGCACCGCGACCGGCTGCGGCAGGTCCATGCCCGTCAGCACGCGAAACGGCAGCATCAGCGTGACCATCGGCGCCGCGCCGAAGTAGAGGTAGTATTTGCCTTGGTAATACGACGCGTCGTGCAGCCCGAGTCCGGGCGGTCGCTCCGCGGGGTCGTAAGGATTCTTCAGGGCCAAAAGCGCCGCCGGCACTTCGACCTTCATGTGGAGCTGGCCCTCGAGCCAGCCGTCGATGAGGCGGTTGTAGTAGTCGCGCTGCTCCTCGCCGAAGCTCCACGCGTCGTTGGTCGAACGGATCGTCCACCAGTGAAACGCTCCCACGAGGAGCGCCATGGCGACAAAGACCACTCGGTGCGTGGTGCGCATTAGCGGTAAGT
>JBEIHL010000679.1:0-2888 GCA_040381375.1 Opitutaceae bacterium | reverse complement strand
TCGCCTTGGCGGCGCTCAGGAAGGCGGAGTTCGAGGTCGCGTGCGAACCCGGATAGGCGTTGCGCAGCTCGAGATTGGTCAGGACGGAAATCCGGGACTTGACCGATTCGAGTGAACTCAGGATCGGCGAAAGCTGGCCGAGCCGGCCGTCGGTGCCGGGCGGCGTCCACCGGCTGATGTCACACCCCATGGGCATGAACACATACCCCAGCCGGCGCACGGGCAGGGCCGCGGTCTTGGTGGCGGCGGTCGCCGCGGGGATCATGGCATCGAGCAGCGGGAGGGCGAGCGAGGCGCCCATGCCGCGCAGAAACGTCCGGCGGGGAAGCGCCTTTTTGGTGATGATCATGGGGATTTCCTTTTTTGAAACGGGGTGCTGTGCACGAGAGCGACGATGAGCGACGAGAGGCGGTAATCGTCCTGCCGCGCCTGGCGGACGATCTGGCGAATGGCCGGCGCATCATGGGGTTCGACGCCCCGACCGAGCGCAAAGATCAGGAGCTTTTCCGCCACGGTGCCGGCGAGGAGTTCGGGGCGCTGCAGGAGCGCCCGCTCCAACCCCGCGACCCCGTCGAACGTGGTGCCGTCAGGAAGCCCGCCCGAGGTGTCGATCGGCCGGTGATCCTCGGCCGTGCGCCAGCGGCCGACGGCATCGAAGTTCTCCAACGCAAAGCCGACCGGATCCATGACGTTGTGGCAGCTCGCGCACGCGGGATTCTCGCGGTGCGCCGCCAGTCGCTGGCGCATCGGGAGCGATTCCGACACGGTGTTGTTGTCGAGGGCCGGTACGTTCGGAGGGGGAGGCGGAGGCGGCGCGCCGGCCAGGTTGGCGAGGATCCAGTGGCCGCGAATCACCGGCGACGTGCGCGTGGCATAGGACGTCACGGTGAGAACGCTCCCGTGCCGCAGCAGCCCGCCCCGCTGCCGCGCCGGTTCGCCGGCGAAGGAGACGCGCCGAAAGTGGCTCCCGTAGATGTGCGGCACGCCGTAGTGCTTCGCGAGGCGCTCGTTCAGGAAGGTGTAGTCGGCGTCGAGCAGCGCCCGGACGCCCCGATCCTCCCGCAGCACGCTCTCGACGAAGAGTTCGGTCTCCGTGCGGAAAGCCTGCCGCAGGTTGTCGTCGAAGTCCGGGAAGCGCCGGAGGTCGGGCGTTACACCGTCGAGGCTGCGCAGATGCAGCCACTGGGTCGCGAAGTTCGAGACGAGGCTGCGCGAGCGCCCGTCGGCGAGCATCCGCCGAACTTCGCGTTCCAGCAAATCCGGCCGCCGCAGGTCGCCGCGCGCAGCGGCGTCGAGTAGCGCATCGTCCGGCAGGCTGCTCCACAGAAAGAACGAAAGCCGGGAAGCCAGCTCGTAGTCATTGATCCGATACACCGTGCCGGGGGCCAGTCCGGGCGGATCCGCCTCGACGCGAAACAAAAACCGCGGACTGACCAGGATGGCACTCAACGCATCCTCGATGCCCGCCTCGAAACCGCCGCCTTCGGCGCTGCCCTGCCGGAAAAACTCAAGGGGCCGGCGCAGGTCATCCTCGTTGGCCGGCCGGCGATACGCTCGACGGATGAGGTCCGCCAGAATGGGCCGCGCTCGCGTCTCGGCGTCGGCGGTCGCAACCGTCGCGGACCCGGCCGCCGCGGCGCCGAAAATTCGCTGCCGGCTCGGCGTGTCACCCGCGCCCGCACCATTGAACGGACCCGTGATCGACACCTGATAGATGGCCGGCGCGGTCCGCGGATGCCGGTGCATGTTGAAGCGAGCCGCGTAGGGCAGACGCTCCGTTTCGAGCAGCGTCGAGGGACTTTTCGGGAACGTGACCCCGACATCGCGGGGCCCCGCCTTCACCGTGATCCGCGTCTTGAGATGGGCGTCCACGGCCTCGGCGTTTTTGTCCGCGCCGGGCGGCTTGACGGTGAACAACGCGACGCGCTCCCGATCCATCAGCAGTTCGACCTCATGCGGGGCACGCAGGCCTTCGACCTGTTCGTTGCGGTCGCGAGCCAGGCGCACCTGGATTTCGTACTCACCATCCTGGGGAAAGGTGTACGGGATCAGCGTGCCGCCGCGGGTGCCGAGCGGGAGACCCTCCACGTGTTCCTCCTGCGTCACATCCGGCCGAACGCGAAACGTGTCGCCGCCGGGCGTCTTGCGCGGCGCGCCCACCGCCAGCCGGGCGATTTTCTGCGCGGCGGAGACATAGCGTTCGAGCAGCGTGGGTGAGAGATTGCCGACGGTGACGTTGTCGAAACCGTGACTCGGCTCGTCGTTGGGCAAAAGCGCGGTGGCGTCGACCTCGAGCGCGAGCAGATCGCGGATCGCATTCTGATATTCGGTGCGATTCAGCCGGCGAATCGTCTCGGACCGGCCCGGATTCGGCATCGCCTCGGCCGCCCGGTCGAGCGCGCCGGCGAAGTGGGTCACGAGCGCGGCGTACGTGGCCTCGTCCGGACGCTCCTCGCCCACGGGGGGCATCTGCCGATGGTGCAGTTTTTTCAGCACGCGTTCCCACAGGGCCACGTTGGCGGCGGGATGCTTCGCGTCGACGCCCTCCAGCAGCACCTCGCCCTTCTTTGTGCCCGCATCGTGGCACTCGACGCAGTAGCGCTGAATCGCCGCGGCGGGATCCGCGGCATCGAGGCTGGCGAGGAACGAGCCAGAGACGACTACGGCCAGAAATCGACGGACGGATGCGAACCGACGGCGGGGCATGGGGTGGGCACAAGGTGAAAACAAGGGGGCCCGATCGCAAAGCAAATTTCGCCCGGGAAAGCCCGCATTTCACTCTGGCACCGGCCGGCGGAGGCGCGTTTCGTGAGGCGAATTCTTCCCACCCATGTGTATCTTCTCCGTTCGAAACCTGATCTTCACTCGGCGGGCCGGCGACGCATTTC
>JBEIHL010000678.1:0-2897 GCA_040381375.1 Opitutaceae bacterium | reverse complement strand
CCGTTTCGCGCGGAAGAAATTCGGCTCCCAACGCCGATCTCCCCTGGGAGCGCCGGGCTCCAGCCCGGCTCCTGCAGCCGATGCCGGGCTGGAGCCCGGCGCTGCCGGCCCAACCCTCGCCCGTACACGGCAACTGCACGCCCTAACGGGAGAACAACTTGTCGAGCGCCCCGAGGTTCTTCAGCGGCGCCGACTTCTTCTCCGCCACCGGCGCGGCGAGGATCGATTTCGCCCCCGCCGCGGCCGGCGCCACGGCGCCGAGCCGGGCCTCGCCACCCGGCTGCAGGGCCGCGAGCGCGCGATCGAGTTTCACGCTCGACACCGGCTCCGCCGTCCCGAGCTCCTGCGCAAACAGGCTCACGCGAAATTCCTCCACGAGCCAGCGCAGCGCTTCGCCGCCTTCGCGGCCGCGGAATTTTCCCACCGCCGCCACATACGGTGCCAGTTGCGCCGCGCGCTCCGCATCCTTGGCCGGGTTTTTGCGCGACCGCTCCGCCCGCAATTTCATCGCCTTCAGATAGCGGGAAAAATGCGGGAGCTGGGCATACGGCGTCGCCTGCAGGACATTCGGCGGCACCAACGCGGCCAAGTCTCGCGCCAACCACGGCGGCGCGTCCGGCAGCACGAGCAGTTCCTGCCGCCAAGTCAGAATCTCGCGCAGCAAATCCACGAACCGCGGCACGATTCCTTTAAGATCGGATTTCGCCCGCTCGAGCACCGCCGCAAACGCCGCAGCCGTCAGCGGTGCCACCGTCCGCTCCGTCACCCAGCGGCGAATCGCCCCGAAGGCCTGCTCCTGCAATTCGTCCAGGGGCGCCAGCAGCGTCGTCAACGTGCCCAGCGTGCGCACCGCCCGCAGATCGCGCTGCGTCCACATCAGATCGTGACCGAGATGTCGTTCCAGCAGCGAAGCGACCGCCCGGCGGGTGGCGGTCGCGGCCTCCTCGGGCGTTTTGAAAAGTCGCCGCGCCACACCCTCGCGCCCGGCTTGCAGGCCGGGAAACGCATACACGGGCGCGCCCGCCTGCTCCGTCACGAGCACGCGTTCCGGCACCGCGTCGAACGTCCACGTTGTCACCTCCGGCGTCTCCCATTGCGCCCGCGCTGCGCGCCAAGCCGGCGGGTCTTCCCGGCTGACGGCCAGGCTCGCCTCCCGCGATTGCGAGACGAGGACGCGCCTCAATTCCGCCAGGTCGCGACTTGCCGCCAGCTCGCGCCCCGCGCCGTCGACGACGCGCACCCGCACGCGCAGATGCTCGGGCGGCGGCTTGTCCGCCCACACCGCCGGATCGAGCGCCAGGCGGAACCGTTCCGCGATCGTTGCCGCAAGCGCCACCGGCAGCGATTCGCGCCGCCCCGTCAGCCGGTCGCGCGACGCCACGGCGGTCGCCAGACTGCGCGCCGTCTCCGCCAGCGGGACGAAGCCGCGGCGCAATTCCTTCGGCAGGGCCCGCAGGTAGTGTTCGACCTTCGCCTCGAGATGCCCCGGCACCGCCCAGTCGAGCGCAGCGGACGTCAGCGCCTCGGCGTCACGCACGTTTACCTCCAGCGTCACGCCGTCGTCCGCCTGCCCCGGCTTGTAGGCGTAGTTGAGCGGCAGTGCGCGGTTCTCGATCGGCACCACGGCCGGATACGACGCCGCGTCGTGCACGATGGTCTCCGGGTCGCGCAGGTCTTCCGCCGACATCATGATGAAACGCGGCTCCGCCCCGCGGCGTTCGCGCACAAGGTCCACCAGTTCGCCGACGGAGCTCACGCCCTGCGGCGGCGCATCCGCCGCACCCGACGGCCCGGGCCGGAGCCGCGCCGCGTAGAACCGGTACACCGCTTCGTCGAGGTTCAGGTAACCGCTGTCCCGGGCACGCGTGAGCAGGTCCTCCAGCTTCTCGCGCACCGCTCGGTTGTGCGCGAGGCAGTCGAGCGGGAACGTGATTGTGTCGTTCACCAACCCCTCGCGAATGAAGATCTCCGTCGCATGCGCGGGCTCGATCTTCCCGTAACTCACCGCCCGCGTCTCGAGTTCGAGGCCGTAAAGCCGCGTACGCTGTTTCACCATCACGCGCCCCTTGGCCTCATCCCAGAATGGCTCGCTGTGCGTCATCCGCAGCAGGTGGACACCGAGCTCGAGCGCCCAGGCGGGATCGAGTCGCGCCACGGTCCGCGCATACAGCCGCGTGGTCTCCATCATCTCGGAGGCCATCACCCACCGCGGCGTTCGCACTTCCCGGCGGGCCTCGCCCCCACCCGGTTTCGCGGGAGCGGCGCCCTTGCGCTTCGGCTCGTCGCGGCGAAACAGCACCGATCCGGGAAACAACGTCACGCGTCGGTCGTGCGTCGCCTTGTAGCCGCCATTCTCCTCGTCGAGGTGCGCGATGTTGCCGAGTAAACCCGCCAGGATGCTGCGGTGAATCGCCCGGTAAGGCGGGGTGCCGAAAACGGCCGAGTGGTCGGCCTCGGCCTTCATCCCGTCGAAGGCCGACGTCATCCGAAAGTCCTCCCGTTCCCGCAGTGTATCCAGGAGCTGGGTATGCACATCGCGCCACTCGCGCAGCCGCGTGTAGCTGATGAAGTGATCGCGGCAGAACCGGCGCAGCTTCGCCTGCGTCATGGCTTCGAACTCGTCGTGGAACGCGTCCCAGATGTTCAGCAGCGTCAGAAAATCCGAGTCGGGATGGACGAAGCGCCGGTGCGCCGCGTCGGCCTGCTGCTGCTTGTCCATCGGCCGCTCGCGCGGATCCTGGATCGAAAGTCCCGCGGCGATCACCAACACCTCGCGCAGGGCCTTCTCCGCGCGCGCCTGCAGGATCATCCGGCCGACGGTGGGATCGACCGGCAGGCGCGCGAGCTCGCGGCCGATCGCTGTCAGCGCCGTGGACGGCGCGGGCAAGGGGCGAGGG
>JBEIHL010000677.1:0-2903 GCA_040381375.1 Opitutaceae bacterium | reverse complement strand
TATTAAGACATGCGGGATCTTCACCATAGAAACTTTCGGCGGGGCAAATTGTTTTAAGTTGAAGGTTGAAAGTTGAAAGCCGCGGCGATGAGTTCCGGGTCGACGCGCGCAGAGAGCGATCCTCGCGCGGCTCAGCGCTCTTCCATTTCACGATAATCCTTCCACCCCGGTTTTGTCCTCGCCCTATCAAGTCATCGCCCGCAAGTGGCGGCCGCAGACGTTCGCCGACGTCGTGGGGCAGGATCACGTGGTGCGTACGCTGCGCAACGCGATCAACCGGCAGCGGATCGCGCACGCTTACCTCTTCGTGGGCCCACGCGGCACCGGGAAGACGTCAACGGCCCGCATCTTCGCGAAGGCCCTGAATTGCACGAACGGGCCGAATGCGGATTTCGACGTCAACGATCCCGCTTGCAAGGCGATCGCCGACGGTTCGCACCTCGATGTGATCGAGATCGACGGCGCGTCGAACAACGGCGTCGACCAGGTCCGTGACCTGCGCGAAACGGTCCGCTACGCGCCCGCGCAGGGTAAGTTCAAGGTCTACATCATCGACGAGGTACATATGCTCTCAGCCGCGGCGTTCAACGCGCTGCTGAAGACGCTCGAGGAGCCGCCGGCGCACGTGAAGTTCGTCTTCGCGACCACCGATCCGCAAAAGGTGCTGCCAACGATCGTCTCCCGCTGCCAGCGCTTCGACCACAACCCCATTCCCAACGATCTGATTGTCCAGCGCCTCGGGAAAATTGCCGTCGAGGAGAAGATCAAGGTGAGCGCGGCCGCGCTCGATTGCATCGCGCGGCTGGCGGACGGCGGCATGCGCGACGCGCAGTCGATCTTCGATCAGATGATTTCGTTTTGCGGCAGCGAGATCACGGGGCCCGATGTGCTCGATGTCTACGGTCTTGTCGCGGGCGACAAAATTGCGGCGCTGGCCGGGGCCCTCGCGGCGGGAGATCACCGGAAGATCGTCGAGATCGTGGATGAATGCGACGGGGCGGGCCGCGATCTCGTCCGCCTGCTCGTCGACCTTCAGGCACTCGTCCGGGGCGCGCTCCTCGATGCCATCGCGCAGGGCGGTTCCAGTGAGCGTCTCGGTGGCGTCCAGATGACGACGGAGCAGATCACCCGACTCCTCGATGGCCTGCGGGAAGGCGAGGGGGCCGTGAAGCTCGGGTTGGCGGAGAAGATCAATTTTGAGGTCACGTTGTTGAAGGCGGTCGAGGCCAGCCGGTCACGGGCGATCGACAGCCTGATCAAAGAGCTGGCCGCCTTGGCCGATCAGTCGGGTCCGGCGGACGAAAAAAAAAAGGGCTGATTGACCGGCTCGAAGCCCGCTTAGAGACGCGGCGGGTGGCAGTGCCGATGCCGCCCGTGGTGCCGCCCGCCGTCCGGACCGAGGCCGAGCCCGCGATGAAAGGGGAGACCGCGGCTGCGGTAGCGGATGCCGAACCGGAGTTGCCGTCCGCCGACGAAGAGGCGCCGGCTGCGATCTGGCCCGACGATTCGATGGAATCCGCGTTCAGGGCGGAAGCGAGGGAGCGCGGCGAACCCGTGCGCGTGGCGCGCGAACCGGAGGAGACCGAGGAAGCGGCGGAAACCGGCGGCTTGCCCAGGCTCGATGAGTTGGTGGAGCGAATTCCCGCCGGCGTGCGTGAGGCGATGGAGGATTTGTTCCGAGCGCGCTTCGTCGCCGTAAAACGGGTGCCCCGGAAGGCGCTCAAATCTTAGCGGCTACGGCTGCGGCTCGGTCCATTCGGACCCGATGAGCGGTCGGCCCCGGACATCCCGGGCGTAAATGTAGGCATCGATCCGTTGTCCGTCATACGGGTTCAGCAGCGCGAGCGGTTCCCGCCGGTAAAGCCCTTCGGGCACGCCTTCGAACGCATCCAAGGCGGCGAGGCCGGCCGCATCGACCGACCACACTTCGCCCATCACGCCCGGCGCGTCGGACGCCGCGGCGACGATTCCCGGGTATCCGCCGAGGTCATACAACGTAAAGCCTGGGCAGGTCCGGGCCGGACCGACAAAGGACTGGTCCGCGAGCCGGTGGTGGTTGCAGCCGCCGCGCTTCAGCGTGCCGTAGACGAAGAGCAGGGTGGCCATGAATGGATAGAGGGTGTCGTCCGACGTCCGAAAATCAAAGTCTCACCGTGAGGCGCGAAATGCCGGAGATTTCCCGCTGCGAACGCGAGCGGCCAATCGCTGGCAAGTGGCATGAAAGGAGACGAAATATTCGCCAACTCGCGTCGAAACTCACAACGTCGCCGGCGTGGGATCGGATGTCTTCATCATCGTTGCGTGCACCGTGGCCGGAGCCGCGATCGGCACAGTGCGCTGCCTGCAGTCCGCCGGGGTCGGCGCCTACCGCTCCACGAGCGCCTTCCGGCACATCGTCCGGGGCGTGGTGATTGGCTTGGTGCTCGGATTGCTGATCTCCGAGTTCAAGGAATTTTGGTGACGCGGGCGCTGCTCCCGCGTCAAGCCGGAGCGGTTCCGTTCGCTGCGGCGACCACTTCGACCACGACGGCGGTGGTGTTGTCCCGGCCCGAGTTTTCCACCGCCTGTTCGACCAGCCGATGCGCCAGGCTGCGCGAGTCGCCGGCGGTGGCCGTTGTCCGCAGGATGTCCTCGATGTGACGGTCCCAGAGTCCGTCCACGAGCCCGTCGGAGCAGATCAGGAAACGATCGCCGGGCCGATGGGCGACGGCGCCGATGTGTGGATCGATGAACTGGTGGCCGGCGCCGAGCGCCTGCTGCAGCGCATTGCGGCGGGGATGGGTGCGGGCTTCGCGTTCGTTGATCTGACCCTGACGGCGCAGCCAGCCAACATGGCTGTGGTCGTGGGTGATCTGGGTGAGCGGTCCATCGCCGGGGAGATAGTAGACACGACTGTCGCCGAG
>JBEIHL010000676.1:0-2907 GCA_040381375.1 Opitutaceae bacterium | reverse complement strand
GGCGCCTACGTGTACGGGGACTACGTCACGGGGAAAATCTGGGCGCTGTGGTACGACGGCCGGCAGGTCACGCGGCACGAGGAGATCGCGGACACGCCGCACAGCATCATCGCGTTCGGCGAAGATGACGACGGGGAGCTTTACTACCTGCACTATCCGGGCCGGAGCACCCTGCATCGCCTCGTGCGAAATCCCCAGGCGGCGCCCACGGCCCCTTTTCCACGCACGCTGGGTGCGACCGGGCTGTTTGCCGACGTGGCCCGCCGCGTGCCGGCGCCGGGCGTGTATCCGTTCGAGATCGCGACGCCCGGCTGGGAGGACGGCGCGCGCGCGGAACGCCTGATCGCGCTGCGTGGAACGTCCGCCCTCACGACCACCGTGCAGGTGCGGCCCGCGCGCAAGGCGGCAACGCGCCGGAACGAGTACACGACCACCTGGCCCGCGGGGGCGGTGCTCGCGCGAACCCTGACGCTGGGTGCGCTCGCGACCTCGCCGGCGGAGCGGGACCGGCCGGTGGAGACACAGGTGCTGCACTACGACGGCGAAGCGTGGAACGCCTATGCGTACCGCTGGAACGATGCCGGCACCGATGCGGACCTGGTGCCGGCCGAGGGCGCAGAGTTCACGCTTCGCGTCGCGGCGGATCCGCACGCGCCGGGCCCGCGCACGCGCGACTACACCTGGCGCATCGAAGGGCGGGCGGAGTGTATCCGCTGTCATAGCACGTGGAACAAGGGGCCGCTGGCGTTCACGGCCGCGCAACTCGGCGGGGTGGGCGGCGGGCAGCGGGTGGCGCTGATCGAGCGTGGACTCGTAAATGAACACTTTTTCGAACCGGACCGGACCGACCAGGCCGGGGCAGGGACGGATGCGGATGCCGCGGCGCGGGCGTTCCTGCACGTGAACTGCGCCACCTGTCATAGCGCCCACGCCGGCGGCGCGGTGGCGATCTTTCTCGGCCGGGAACTGAGCGCCGAGGAGATGAAGATCATCGGAGTGGTGCCGGCGCAGGGTGGGCTCGGACTGAGGCAGCCCAAGCTCGTCGACCCGGGCGATCCGTGGAACTCGGTCATCGCGGTGCGAATGGCGAAGCTGGGAGCGGGGCACATGCCGTTGATCGGCTCGCGCGAGATCGACGTCGAGGGACTCAAGGTGATCGAAGACTGGATTGCGCGGATGCCGTCGGAGCAGACGGGACCGAAACCCTGGACGGAGACCCGCTGGGATGGTGCGCTGCTCGAGCGCGAGCTGGCCACGGTCAATGGTGCGATGCGGGTCCGCCGCGCGATTGATGACGGCAGACTCGACGCGGAACTGCGGGCGGTGGCGTTCAAGATTGCGTGGGCCTCGCCGGAGGCGACGGTGCGGGATATTTTCGAGCGCTTCAAACCGGACGAGCTGCGCGAACGCACGCTCGGCGCCGTCATCGATCCGGCGGCGGTGCTGCGGGTGAGCGGAGACGCCGCGCGCGGCGCGCGGCTGGTGGCGAGCGATGGCAAGCTGGCGTCCTGCCAGGCGTGTCACGTGATTCACGGCCAAGGGCGACACTTCGGTCCCGATCTTTCCCGCGTCGGTGCGCAGCAGAGCCCGGCGCAGATTCTGGAGAGCCTGCTGGCGCCGTCGAAGGTGATGGCTCCGCTCTATCGGGCGACGCTCATCGAGCAACGCGACGGCGCGTCGCACCTGGGTTTCGTGCGGGCGAGAGGCGCGAGCGAACTCGTGCTGTCGGTGCCCGGCGGACAGTCGGTGAAGATCCGGCTGGCCGAGATCGCGGCGGAGAAAGCCGTATCCCATTCGCTGATGCCCGAGGGGCAACTGCAGGGTTTGACGCTCCAGGAAGCGGCCGACCTGGTCGCGTATCTGGCGAGCTTGAAGTAGAAAGGTGGAGCGGCGTGTCCTCACGCCGTTGTTTCCAGGCGGCTCCGCTGCAACGCGCTCGGGACAGCGCGTTCCACCTTTATCGACTGCGTCAGAACCGCCCGCGTACCCCGACGGTCCAGACCGCGCCGTACTTCTGGTTGACGCGCAGGATGCCGGGCTCGTTGGTGAATCCGCGGATCGGGGAGTTGAGGATGTTGCGGCCGCTGATCGTGAGCTCGTACTTCTGGTTGAATTTATAGCCGCCGCTCACGTCGAACATGATGCGCTCGTACTGCCACTGCACCTGGGTCGCGGCGATCGAGGTGGCCCGGGCGGAGGACCACGTGGAGCGGAGTTGCAGATTGAACAGGTGATTGCTGAAGCGAACGCCACCGTTCACTGACTTCGGCACGACATTGGTCAGACGGACGTCGGGGATTGCGCGTGAAATCGAACCGAACAGGCTGAACCCGCGGGCAAAGCCGGGCAAAAAGACGAGCTGCTGGCTGTACTCCATCTCGACCCCCTTGATCTTGCGGGTGCCGTCGAGATTCGAGGGCCGCAGGAAGGTGAATCCGATGTATTCGGGTTCGTCCGCATAGCCGGCCTCCTCGGCGGAAATCTGGGTATTGGCGACGCCCATGTTTTTCACGTTGAGCTGATAGGTCGACAGGCTGAGCGTGCCCGCCGGTTCAATGTAGTACTGGGCGCTGATGTAGTACTTGTCGGACGTCTCCGGCTTCAGATCGGGATTCGGCATCGTGACCGTCTGGTTGTTTTCGTTCACGTTGATCGCGCCGGCGAGGTTGTTGTAGTCCGGCCGGCCGATCGACTGGTTGCCGGCGATCTGGACGACGAGATTCTTCATCAGGGAGAACTTCACGCCGCCGCTGAGGAAATCGTGGTCGTAGCCGCCGTATTTATTCCGACGTTCGAAATTCCGATACTGGTAGGTCACGAAGGGGATCGTGTTGGGAGTGTAGCCGGCGGCGCGGACTTGCGCGGCGGGAATCAGGTCGAAGGTGCGGCCAACCGTGCGCGTGCGCT
>JBEIHL010000675.1:0-2909 GCA_040381375.1 Opitutaceae bacterium | reverse complement strand
TGGTCTTCCATGGACACGACCATGGCGCGCTGCACCCGCTCTGGAACGTTGGTCGGTCCGGGAACGAAAAGGAAATTGCGACCTGCCATGAAGATTCTCCCTGGAAGCATCCAAGTGAACGATACAGCAAGAATGGGTGCAAAGGGGGTGGGGGGTACGGACGATTTCCTGGACTGCTTGAAGGAGCAGTTCATGTATTCATACGAGGATCGGCCCCCGGCGGCCACCCAAATTCCCCCACCTGTGGCCACCCCAAACTCCCCCACCTGAGCACCGATAGCCGCGGCTGATCCGCCGTGGAGCGCTGAAGACGGGACGTTACCCTCGCCCCCCTCGAATGAGGGGGGTAATGGAGTGAACGTCTTGAAGCCGCATCTACGCATCACCGTCCAGACCCTGCTGAGCACGGACACGCCCCCAGCGCGAGATCGAGCGCCGTACGGGGGGGACCGAAAAACCATTCGCCGCTACGCCCGGGCGATGGCAAATTCCCCCGGGGTGGCCACCGGCTTTTCCGAGGCTGGGGCGCAAATTCCCCCACCCCGGCCACCGGCTCCGGAGGGCGGTCCGGCGAGCGCGGCGCTGGCACCAGCCGCCTCGGCGTGCGAACCGTACCGGGCGTGGATCGAAGCTCAGGTCGTGCTCGGCCGCAACGCGACGAGCATCTTCCAGGACCTGGTCGATGCGCACGGCTTCGGCCACGCCTATAACTCGGTCAAGCGATTCGTCGCCACCATTCGCAAACGCGAGCCCGAGCGCTTCGACGTGCTCGAATTCCTCCCTGGCGAGGAGGCGCAGGTCGACTACGGGCAGGGCGCGCTCACCGCCGTCGGCGGGGGCAAGTACCGGCGTCCGTACCTGTTCGTGATGACGCTGAAGTTCTCCGGCAAGAGCTTCCGCAAGACGGTGTGGAAGACCAGCCAGGAGGTATGGTCGCGCCTGCACGAAGAAGCGTTCCGGGCGCTGGGCGGCTGCCCCGCCTATGTCGTGCTCGACAACCTGAAGGAGGGGGTGATCCGCCCCGACCTGTACGCCCCGGAACTGAACCCGGTGTATGCCGCGATGCTCACGCACTACGGCGTGGTGGCCGACACCTGCCGCGTGGGCGACCCCAACCGCAAGGGCACGGTGGAGAGCGCGATCCAGCACACGCAGGCGACAGCGCTCAAGGGGCGCCGGTTCGACTCGGTCGAGGCGCAGAACACCTGGCTCGCCCATTGGGAGGAGCGCTGGGCGGCCACCCGGATCCACGGGCGCAAGAAGCGCCAGGTGCTCGAGATGTACCGCGAGGAGCTGCCCTATCTGCGGGCACCGCCCGCAGAGCCCTTTCGCTACTTCAGGCAGGCCACGCGCACCGTCGATGACGCGGGGCTGGTGCAGATCGATGCGGCCTATTACGCGGCGCTGCCGGCAGCGCCGCACAGCACGGTGACGGTGCGCATATTCGACCGCTCCATCGAGATCCTCGATGCCGCTGGCCAACTGCTCCGCCGGCACGAGGTTTCCACCCAGCGCGGCACCTTCACGATGGCGCCCACCGATCGGCTGTTCAATCCCTCCCGCGAGAGCGCGCGGGTACTGGCCAAGGCCGAGCGCATCGGCCCGCATACCGCGGTGCTCGCCCGCGAGCTCTTCGCCCGCTTGGGCCGTCCCGGCCAGCGCGCCCTGTACGGGCTGGCGAACCTGGCCCGCCACCATCCCTGCGCCCAGATCGATGCCGTCTGCGCCCGACTCGTCGATGCGCGGATCTTCTCCTACGCCGCGCTCAAGCGCGCGCTGGAGCGCTCGGTCGCCACCGCCGCGACGGCAACGGCCGAGCGCCTCGAACAAAGCGGCGATCACATCCGCCCGATCACCGAGTACCACGCGTTCTGGGAGCGCCACTCCCACACCCAACCTCCGGAGATGACCGATGGCCATGTCAATGACTGAACTCGAACGATCGCTGCGCGCACTGCGCCTGTCCGGCATGGGCGCGACACTGCAGGTACGCGCGCTGGCCGTGGCCAGCCACGAGATGGACTTCATCGAAGCCTTCTCCTGGCTGGTGCAGGACGAACTGGACCGGCGCCGCTCCCGGCTGCTCGACCGGCGATACACGCTGTCCGGACTCCTCGAACGCAAGGATCTCAAGGACTTCGACTTCGCCTACAACCCGACCATCCCGCGGCGTGCGGTGCTCGATCTGGCCACCCTGAAATTCATCGATGCGCGCGAGGACGCGCTGCTCATCGGCCGCCCCGGAACCGGCAAGAGCCACATCGCCAAGGCCCTCGCGCTCACCGCCGTCAACCGCGGCTACCGGGTGCTCTATCGCGAAGCCCACCAGCTCATCGAGGACATCCACGAGGCTCGCGAGCTCGGCGCAATCCGCAAGCTGCGCGCGCAACTGCGTGCCGCCGAACTGCTGATCATCGACGACCTCTTCCTGCGCAAACTCCCCGCCGGCGCCGCCGACGAACTGGCCGACGTACTCATGAGCCGGCATGAGAAAGCCTCGACCCTCATCACCTCCAATCGCGGGCTCGACGACTGGCCGAAACTCCTCGGCGACGTGGTGATCGTGGCCCCGCTCATCGACCGGCTGATGCATCACGGACACCTGCTCAAGTTCGACGGCAAGAGCTGGCGACTGAAGGAGGCCGCAGCGCGCATTGCCAAGGCCTCAGCCGACCACTAAAGTCCACCTGTCCCGTCGCCGCGGTGGGGGAATTTGACCCGGCCACGGGTGGGGGAATTTGCAGTGGCCGCCGGGGTCCAGGTACATCTTCTTCAGGCGCCGGTTCTCGTCCTCCAGTTCCTTCATCCGCGCCATCATGGACACGTCCATGCCGCCGAACTTCGCGCGCCACTGGTAGAACGTCGCCGTGCTCACGCCCGTCTCCCGGCAGAGCGCCGGGACCGCCTCG
>JBEIHL010000674.1:0-2912 GCA_040381375.1 Opitutaceae bacterium | reverse complement strand
TGATGTCGCCCGTGGCGAGGGCCACGGCCACGGCTCCACCCGGACGCAGCGTGGGAATCGCGGCCGATGTGGCGGCGGTCGCCAGTTTGGCGCCGGTCTCCGTGGTGCCGCTCTGGGTGCTGCCGCCGAGCGAGGACGCATTGAGCCCGAGAGCGGCAAATTGCGGCGCAAACAAATCCGCGACCGCCGGGCTCAAGCCACCGAGGGTAAAGACCGGTTGCAGAGCCCGGAAGGGAGCATCGAGCGAATCGCGGACCGGGGTGGAGACCAGGCCGCTCATGGGTTGAGCCGCCTTCTGCTTCACTTCCTCGAGATCCGCGGCGGGCGTGAATCCAGCGTGCCGGACCGTCTCGAAACGTTGAATCTGGTAACTGAGCGCGCCGACGAACTTGCCATCAATGTAGAGCGGGCTGCCGCTCATGCCGGCCACCGCGCCCATTTTCTGCACCCGCGGATCGGTCAGCTCACAAACGATGAGCGATTTGCCGGGGCCTAGCGCATTGCGCAGGATGCCCGTCACTTCCACGCTGAAGGCCTCGGGCTCTGTCCCCCGAAAAACCGTCCACACTTCGCCCTTGAGCCCCGGCTTCAACTCGTCGAGCGGGAGAATTGGCGCATCCGCCGGTTGGGCGAATAACGAGCGAGCGAGGCCGAAAAGGAGGACGAGAATGGGGATCGATCGAAGCATCGCAGGGATGACGTTTTGCAGGATCGCGAGGAATGCGAGTTTTGCGAGTCCTTAGCGCAGGTTTTACCGAGGCTGGACGTTGCACGCAGGAGCGGCGTCAGGCCGTTTCCAAGTTCGAAGCGGGACCCGCTTGACCGTTGACGGCTGAGAGTTGACGCTTGGGAGACCCTCTCTCTGTGGATCGCCGCATTGCCTTTCTCACGTTCCTGAGTGCCGCCGCGTTCGCGCGTGCGGCCGACGGAGTGCCGGATTTCAACCGCGACATTCGACCGATCCTCTCCGACAAGTGCTATCGCTGTCACGGTCCGGACGAGCAGGACCGGAAGGGCGGCCAGAACGGGCTGCGTCTCGACACCGCGGCGGGCGCACGCGAAGACCTCGGCGGCGGCGGGTTCGCCATCGTACCGGGCAATCCGGCCAAGAGTGAATTGCTCCAGCGGGTGAAGTCCACCGACGAGGAGGAAGTCATGCCGCCGCCCAAGGCGGGAAAGGCACTCTCGGCCCGCGAGATCGATCTCCTGCAACGCTGGATCGCCGCCGGTGCGAGCTACGCGCAGCACTGGTCGTACGAAAAACCGCAGGCCGTGGCGCCACCGACGGTGAAGGACCAGGCGTGGCCGCGGACGGCCGTCGATCGCTTCCTTCTCGCGCGCCTTGAACAGGAAGGATTGCGGCCGCAGCCCGAGGCCGATCGCGCGGCCCTGGCGCGACGCGTCGCGCTCGATCTCACCGGGCTCCCGCCGGGGACTGACGAAGTGGACGCCTTCATCGCCGACCTCAGCGTGGACGCCTACGAACGTTTCGTCGACCGCCAGCTCGCGAAACCCGCCTACGGTGAACACTGGGCGCGGGCGTGGCTCGACCTGGCGCGTTATGCGGACTCCAAGGGCTACGCCGACGATCAGCCGCGCAGCATCTGGAAGTACCGCGACTACGTGATCGACGCGTTCAACCAGAATTTGCCGTTCGACCGGTTCACGATCGAACAGCTCGCGGGCGACCTGCTGCCGAATCCGACGCCCGCCCAGCTTTTCGCCACCGGGTTTCATCGCAACACGATGAACAACACCGAGGGCGGCACCGACGACGAGGAGTTCCGCACCGTCGCGGTCGTCGACCGCGTCAACACCACCCTGTCGGTCTGGATGGGCACGTCGATGGCCTGCGCGCAGTGTCACACCCACAAGTACGACCCGCTGACGCACAAGGAGTACTTTCAGCTCTACGCCATCTTCAACCAGTCGGAAGACGCTGACCGGAACGACGAGTCGCCCGTCCTCGATTTCTTCACCGAGGAGCAGCAGAAGCAACGCGCGGACTGGGAGGTCGAGGTGGCGGCGCTCGAGCGGAAGCTGACGGCGGCGCGCACCGCGCATCTGGCGGCGGCGCGGCAGTGGGCCCGCGACTTTCCCGCCCGGATCGACTGGCGTACGCCCTTGCCGGATACGTTCACCTCGGCGGCGGGCGCGGCGATGCGCGGGGAATCGGGTGGGGCGATCTTCGTCGAGGCGGGGCAGAAGACCGACACCTACACGCTGGCGCTGCCGGTGGCCGCCGGCGAAAGCGTGACCGCGCTCCGGCTCGAGTCCCTGCCGCACGAGTCGCTGCACGGAAAAGGCGCGGGCGGAGCGAAAGGCAATTTCGTCGTCACGCGCGTGCGCGCCGGGATCAAGCCGCCGGAGCCCTTCCGCCGCGCCCGCTTCATCCGGATTGTCAGTCCCGGCAAGGCGCGCCCGCTTTCGCTGGCGGAGGTGGAAGTGTTCAGCGGCGGTCGGAACATTGCCGGTGGCGGCGTCGCCGCTCAGATTTCGACCGGTGAAAAGGCGGACGCGCGCCGCGCGATCGACGGTGGCACGGATGGCGACATTTTGAACGGCTCGGTGAGCCAGACCGAAATCGCCGATGACCCGTGGTGGGAACTCGACCTCGGGGCGGAGCTGCCCCTCGAGCGGGTTTTGATTTGGGGGCGGCGCGGCGAGGAGGGGACGCCGATGGGCCTGCGGGTAACCGTGCTCGATCAGGAGCGGCGACCGGTCTTCGAGCGGACGACGCGCGAATTTCCACGGCCGACGAACACCATTGACTTGACCGATCCCCGGGAGCTGACGCTGAGCCGCGTCGCGGCGGATTTCGCCCAGAGCGGTTACGAGCCCGCGACCGTGATCACCGACGCCGAACCGCGGGCCGTACCCGCGCGCAAGAAAGCGGCGCCGAAACGCGGCTG
>JBEIHL010000673.1:0-2920 GCA_040381375.1 Opitutaceae bacterium | reverse complement strand
GCGCCCTGGTCGGCCCGAGCGGCGCGGGCAAGAGCACCTTCGCCCACCTGATTCCCCGCTTCTACGAAGTGGCGGCCGGACGCGTGACCATCGACGGGATCGACGTGCGCGCGATGCGGCTCGCCGACCTGCGGCGCAACATCGCGGTCGTGTCGCAGGATCCGGTCCTCTTCAACGACACCATCCTGGCGAATCTGCTCATCGGCCGCGCCGACGCCACGCGCGCCGAAGTGGAGCAGGCGGCCCGCGACGCGTTCGCGCACGATTTCATCATGGCGTCCCCGAACGGTTACCATGCGCTCGTCGGCGAACGCGGCGCGTCGCTTTCCGGCGGCCAGCGCCAGCGGATCGCACTCGCGCGTGCGTTCCTGCGCCAGGCGCCGCTCCTCATCCTCGACGAGGCCACGAGCGCGCTCGACAGCGAGAGTGAAGCGTTCATCCAGACCGCGCTCGAGAAACTCGTCGTGGGCAAAACGGTGTTCATCATCGCGCACCGCTTCTCCACCATTCGCAACGCCACCAAGATTCTCGTCTTCGAGCGCGGCCGGATCGTCGGCGACGGCGGCCACGGCGAACTGCACACGCAGAACGCGCTCTACAAATCGCTCTACGACCGGCAAAGCGCGATGGCGCCGTAGCCGATGCGGAGAATGGCCCACGGAACACACGGAAGAAATCCGAGGCCTCAATTTTTCCGTGGGCGCCGTGTGTTCCGTGGGCCAACCTCCTCCTTCTGATGCCTCCTGCATCCACGATCACCCTCGACCCTGCCGCGGCGACCGCCGCCCACACTGCACCGGCCGCAGACCGCAGTCCGCGGGTGCTGGTGATCCGGCGCCGCTATCTCGGCGACATCGTGCTGCTCGGAAGTGTACTCCGGAATCTGCGCGAGCACTGGCCCAAAGCGTGGATCGCGGTGCTCACGGAGGCGGCGTACACGGGCGTGTTGCCGCTCAATCCCGATGTCGACGCCGCGTTCGCGTTTCCCCGTCGCGCCACCGGCTGGCTCGGGTTCATTCGCGCGCTGCGGGCCGTGGGTTTCACGCACGTGCTCGATTTCGACAACACCGACCGGACCGCGCTCGTCACCCGGCTCACCGGCGCGGCGGTCCGCGCGACGTTCGACCGCGAGCTGATACCGTTTCGCCATCGCTGGGTTTACACGGCCACCGCGAAGGTGACGAACGCGTTCTACGACACGCATCACATCACCGACACCTACCTGGCCCTGCCAGCGGCGCTCGGGATTCCGATCGCCACCCGCGAGGTCCGGCTGGTGCCGCAACCGGACGCGATCGCCGCGGCACAGAAGCTCGCGCCCCGCGGCGGCAACAAGGTGCTCGTGCATCCGGGCTCGCGCAGCGCCTTCCGCGTCTGGCCGGCCGAGCGTTTCGCCGATGTTTGCGACCGGCTGCAGGATCAACTCGGGGCGCAGGTGTTTCTCACCGCCGGGCCCGAAGAGCGGCCGCTGGTCGAGCAGATCCGCTCACGAACCCGGACCCACGTCGTGACCTTGAACGCGCCACGCGACGTCGGCCAGCTCGCGGCGCTGCTCGCGCAATTCGATGCGTTTCTCTGTCACGACAGTGGTCCGATGCACATCGCCGCGGCCGTGGGCACGCCAGTGATCGCGTTGTTCGGTTCGCAGAACGCGAAGATCTGGCGCCCGATCGGCGCGCGGCACACGATCATCCAAACGCCGCTGCCCTGCGCGTGCATCGGGGCGGCGGCGCCGAGTCCGTGCACGCCCGGAGATTCGTATCGCAGTTACTGCGTGCGCAAGCTGGCGGCGGACGATGTGTTCGCGGCCGTGACGCGCACCCTCGCGACGGCAAAGTGATACCAACCTCCCGCGACACTTAGCCGGAACGCTGCAGCAGGCTTTCGAATGACCGATGAAAACGAAAGCACTGCAAGGTGGAGCGGCTTTTCCTCAAGCCGCTGCGGATGGATCGGCCGAACGTGAGCCGCTTGGGGACAAGCGGCTCCACCGCTTCTGCATCGTTCCGGCTTAGCCGCTCTCGATTGTCATTCTGAGCGCAGCGAAGAATCCAGCCGGGCGTTCGCCAGCGTGGCATCCACTGGATTCTTCGCTGCGCTCAGAATGACAGCGGAATAGTCCGAATCATCAAGGACGCTGGCATGAGGCGCCCGGATCAGCTTTCCGCGCGCTGCAGCAGGCCCGTGCCGCGACCGCGGTAGGTACCGAGGAAGATCGCGAGCACCGCCACCGAGACCGCGACCAGCCCGCCCCAGAAGACGGGCCAACGGGTGGCGCCGGCCGTCGTGCACACGGCGAACCAGGCGCCCGTGCCGAGATAGCCGACCATGTTGCCGATGCCGCCGTTCAGCAGCGACATCAACGCCTGCGCCCGCGCGCGCCACGTGGGATCGACGCGCTGATCGAGGTAGATTTGCGCGGTGATGATCACGAGGGTGAACGAGGCGCCGTGCACGAGCACGCCGGTGAGCAGGCCCCACGTGGTCCCGGTCGCACACAGGGAGAAGCGGACCACTCCCAGCGCCAGACCGGCCGCGATGATCCACTTCAGCCGCCAGCGCACCAGCAGACCGCCCAGCGCGACCATCGCGATGATTTCCGTGACCTGACCGAGCGCCATCCACGCGGTCGTATGCGAAAGTCCGAGCTCGCGCAGGTGCGGGGGCGTGTACGGATAGAAGCCGGCCAGCGGAATCGTGAACAACACCGTGGTGAGAAACACCACGCGATGGTCGCGATTGCGCAACAGGGAGAGCGCATCGAGCCCGAACCGCTGCGACCAAGTGAGGTTCGCGACCGACTTGGGGGTCTCCAGTTCCGGCAGCCAAAAGGTCATGGCGCACACCACCAGCCACATGCCCGCTCCCACGAACCCCGCGAGCGTGGATTGATCGGCGCCGAGCGCGCTGACGAGCAGGC
>JBEIHL010000672.1:0-2924 GCA_040381375.1 Opitutaceae bacterium | reverse complement strand
GGCCGGCCGGGGAATGCGATTTTCGGCCAGTCGATGGCCGTGCACGACGGGGCGCTGTACGTGGGCACCTGCGAGCCGGGCCGGGATCAGGCGGGGCGCGTGTATCGCTATGACGGCCCGGGTCGCTGGGTCGATTGCGGCGCGCCCGACCGGGCGAACAGCATCACCGGCATGGCGGCCTGGAACGGCTCGCTCTATGTCGGCACGGGCAAGTACCGGCTCGGCGGGTCGGCGCTGCAGGAGTCGGAGAATCCGAATCATGGCGGCCGCATCTTCCGTCACTTGGGCGGGACGAAGTGGGAGGAGGTTGGTCAATTTGCCGGCATGGAGGCCGTCGGCGGCATGGTCGTGTATCGGGGAAAACTGTACGTCAGCTCACTGTACCGGCCCGCGACGTTTCACCGTTACGAGGGCGACCGGCGCTGGACGGCGATGCCGGTGCCCAACGAAAAGCGCGTCGAGGCGCTGGGCGTCTTCGATGGGTACCTCTGGGCGACGGGCTACGACGAAGGTCATGTTTACCGCTTCGACGGCACCGCTTGGACCGACATGGGCCAGGTGGGGGAGAAGGAAAACACCCAGACGTACGCGTTCACGGGCTACCAGGGGAAGCTGCAGGTGGCGACCTGGCGGACGGGCAAGGTGTTCGCGTGGGACCAGGGCGCGTGGCAGGACCGCGGCCGGCTGGGCGAGGAACTCGAGGTGATGGGCATGCTGGTGCACAACGGCGCGCTCTACGGCGGCACGCTGCCGCTTGCGCAGTTGTACCGCTACGACGGCGGCCGCACCTGGACGATGCTCCGGCAGCTCGATACCACGCCGAACGTCCAGTACCGGCGCGTGTGGACGATGGCGGCGTATCAAGGAAAGTTGTACGCGACCACGCTGCCCTCCGGCCACGTGTGGTCGTTGCAGACCGGGGCGGCGGTGTCGTGGGACCGGGAGTTCCCCGCCGGCTGGCATCATGTCGCGGCGCAGCGGCAGGGCGGCGCGGTGCGCGTGTTCGTGGACGGGCGCATGGTGGCCGAGACGAAGGCGGCCCGGGCGGGGGCGTTGAACGTGTCGAATCCCCAGCCGTGGAAGATCGGCGCTGGCAGCGGAGACTTTTTCAACGGAGCGCTGGCCGACGTGCGCGTGTTCCGCCGGGCGTTGACCGCGGACGAAGTGCAGGCGCTCGCGCGGCGGCCGTAGCGGGTGGCTCCATCATCGTTCGTCCGCGACAGCGGAGCGCCAACGGAAGCGCGCGAGGTGCTGACCGCTGCTCCGTGGCGGGCCTACCAATTGTCGAATGCGCCGGCGTGAACGATCAGTTTCCAGAGGAACACGCCAAAGACCAGCCCGACGAGGCCGTGCCGGATCACCTTCTTCCGATCGGAGCGATCACGGCATTCCGCGATCGCAATTCCGACGCAGGCGGCGCAGATGCCGAGGAAGATCAGGGTCCTCATGGTCGGATCATCCGCAACGCTCCCGCCCTACGGCTGGAGGATCACCTTCATGTATTTCCCGCCGTCCCGGGCACTGAGCCGTTCGAACCAGGTGGCGCCGTCCGCGAGGGGAGCGACGGTCTCGATCATCGGCCGCACATCGATCACGCCGCGCGCGATCAGGTCGAGGCAGAGGGGATATTCCCCGGCGCTCGCGCAGGAGCCGAGCAGCGTGATTTCCTTGGTGACGACCGCCTGCAAGGGGAAGTCCTGGGTCTGCGGCGACAGGTTGCCGACCAGGACGCAGGTGCCGCCGCGTTTGAGGACGGCGATCGCGAGGTTCACGGTCGGCGTGAACCCGACGACCTCGAAAGCGGTGTCGGCGCCGAGTCCGCTGGTGATCTGGGCCACTTCGGCGGCGGCGTCGGCCCGGCCGGAGTTCACGGTGTGCGTGGCGCCGAGCCGGCGTGCGAGCTCGAGGCGGTTGTCGGCGAGATCGACGGCCACGACCTGGGCGGCACCCGCCCAACGCAGGGCCTGGATCACGAGGAGCCCGATCATGCCGCTGCCGATGACCACGGCGGTCGACCCCGGGGCGATCTTCGTCCGCTGCACCGCGTGCACCGCGATGGAAACGGGTTCGACCATCGCGGCCTGCTCGAACGGCAGGTTGTCCGGCAGGCGGTAGAGAATGCGATCCGGCAGCGCGAGGCGCTCGGCGAAGGCGCCGTGCTGCTTGTACTCGACGGGCGAGACGCCGACGACGCGGCGGTTTTCGCACAAATTGATCTGCCCGGAGGCGCAGAAGCGGCAGGTGCCGCAGGAAATGGTGGAGTCGAACGTGACGCG
Organism: Opitutaceae bacterium; assembly: GCA_040381375.1. GTDB lineage: Bacteria > Verrucomicrobiota > Verrucomicrobiia > Opitutales > Opitutaceae > ER46. The sequence continues at coordinate 648 of JBEIHL010000672.1, read as the reverse complement.
GTCGCCGGGCCGCCACGCTTTCACCTGCGGGCCCGTGGCGACGATCTCTCCCGAAGCCTCGTGCCCCATGATCAGCGGCGTGCGCCGCCGGCCCGTCGAGCCGTCCCAACCGTGAATATCGCTGCCGCAAATGCCGCACGCACGAATGCGCACGACCACTTCGTCGGCCGCGGGATTGGGCTCGGGAAAATCGACCAGTTCGAGCTGGGAGGGCGCGGTGAGGAGGAGGGCCTTCATGGGGGCAAGCCTGAGCGAACCCCGTCGCACGTGAGTCGCAAGCCCGCTCTTGGGGGGTGACCTACGTAGGCCGGCCCTCCTGGAGGCTCCCAGGGGAGGCACGAGCCGGAGAGGGCGACTCCTCCCCTCAGCGCCGGGCGGCGCGTTTGATCTCGAGCAGCTCCTTCATCACGCCCGAGAGGTCGGCGGCGCGGTCGATGCCGCCGAGCGCGTCATGGAGTTTGCGATACAGCCGGTAGAGCCGGTCGTAGGTCCGGCGGTTGGCGGCGATCGGCCGGTAGCTCCGGGCCTTGACGCTCGTCATCGCCTTCTGCGCGGACGGAAAATCCCGGTGCGCGCCGGCGAGCACCGCGGCGCTGATGGCGGAACCGAGCGCGCACGCCTGCGACGAGCCCGAGACCTGCATGGTGC
>JBEIHL010000671.1:0-2933 GCA_040381375.1 Opitutaceae bacterium | reverse complement strand
CCTGCCCACGCAGTTTATCCGCGTTCGCCGCTATTGGAACGAAAGCGCGCGCGAGATCACCGACCTCAGCCTCGGTCCGATCCGTTACCTCAATCCCGGCGTAACCAATACGCAGATACAGCCGCGCTGGGTGATCGACAATTCCCGCTACGACACCGAGACGGTCAACGACGCCAACTACAAATACGGCCTCGTCGCGCTCAACGCGAAGTTCTGGCGCGACCGGCTCGTCGTGCTCGGCGCCGTCCGCCGCGACCAGTACTTCACGTCGTCGCAGCAGCAGGTGCGACAGGGCGATTATCCGGCCGACTGGGATTCGGCGCGACCGCTCTTCCGTCCCGCGGCACCGTCCGACTGGGCGACGCTCACCTACGTGCCGAAGGACGCTCAGGGGCGCGCCACTGGTCCGGCGCAACCCGCCACCGCGCGGCCCCGCGCCACGAATCGCAGCCGGCTCACCCAGTACGCCGGTGACCGGTTCCAGGACGACTTCAACGCGCCGCCGCTCGAGGGCTATCAGACCACGAAGTCGACCGGCCTGGTCTTCCACGTCGCGCGCTGGCTCAGCCCGTTCGTCAATTATGCGGAGACGTTCAACCCGGCCACCGCCTACAATGTGCTCATCGACGGGAATCTCGTGCCGCCGACGGTGGCGAGTGGCCTCGATGTCGGCACGCGGGTCGAACTTTTTCAAGGGCGGCTCAATCTGTCGTTCACCTATTATCGGAACGAGGAGGAGAATCGCGCTGCGTCGATCAGCGGCGGACCGCAGCTCAATGCACTGTATCGCGCCATCCCGCAGGGTAGCACCAACCCGCTGAACAACCGCGGCCAGAATCTCATCCCGACGTACGTCGATCTCTCGACGCGGCACGGCACCGGTTATGAAATCGAGGCGACGGCGAATTTGACGAAGGGCCTTCGGCTGACCGGCAGCGTGGCCGTGCCGCGCATTTACCTCGATGACGCCAACGCCATGACGCGCGCGTACATCGACCGGAATGCCGACGTCATTCGCCAGATTGCCGAGGATGCGAGCGTGCGGGTCGACCGACGACCAACATCGCCAGCGTCAATGCGGCGATCCCGGCGAATGTGCGTTCACCCGACGCCCAGGCCGCGGCCGACGCGTACAACCAGATCTTTCAGTTTCGCCGCAGCCAGATCGAGGGCCGGATTCTCGACCAGAAACAGCCGTTGGTGAAATTGTTTGCCGACTACACGCTCCAATCCGGCCGCTTCAAAGGCCTGCGGGGCGGACTGGGCGTGCGTTATAGCGGCAAGCGGATCATCGGTGACCGCGCCAACGACACCATGCGCGATCCCACGAATCCGAACCGGGCGATCGATGATCCGGAGCGCAGCGTGTTCACGATGGTTTATGCGCCTGAGGCCAGCACCACCGTGACGGGCACGCTCGGCTACAGTTTCCGGCTCTTTGATCGGCAGGTGCAGGCGAATCTGGTGGTGAACAACCTGCTCAACGATCGCTCGGTGACCTACCTCGGCACCGTGCAGCGTCCGCGCGACGGCGACTACACCTCGCCGGCGCGTGAGGCGGTGCCGAACGGGTTCTCGTTCAAGCAGCCGATCAATTTCAATCTCACGGTCACGGTCCGGATGTAGCCGGCGGCAGGTGGACCGCGCCGTTCCCGGTCCGTGGCGGGCCGAGCGCGTCGGGCCAGCAGCGTGGGGACACGCTGCGCCACCTCTCTCGAATTCCCTCTTACCCCATCCCATGAATCGCATTTCCATCCTGTTGGCGGGTGTCGTTCTGGCGTCGGCTGCCCTGCGCGGGGCCGCGCCGGTGGTGAAGCCGGCGCATGTCATCTCCGACCCGCCGCCGGTGCAGATGCTCGTGCCGGGCTTCACGGTGCGCGAGCTGCCGGTGGGGCTGCGCAATCTCAACAACCTCGTTTACGCGCCGGATGGCCGGCTCTTCGCGCTCGGTTACGATGGCAACGTGCATCAGCTGGCCGACACCGACGGGGACGGACTCGAGGATCGCGCGACGCTCTTCTGGAATAACTCCCGGAATGAAATCCCGCCGAGCATCGGCATGGCGTGGGGGCCCGGGGGATTGTACATCGCCAGTCGCGGCCGGATCCTGCACCTGCGGGACAAGGGGGACGGCACGGGCGAGCTGCAGACCGTCACGGGCGGCTGGCTGCCGCCCTCGGCTGCCGCGGGATCGAATCTCGACGCCATCGGCCTCGCGGTGGATCCGGCGGGCAACATCTATTTCGGGCTTGGCGTCGATGCCTGGAACGGGGCGTATCGGATAAACAAGGACACCGGGGTCTCGAGCTACAACCAGTTCAGCGAGCGCGGTACGATCATCCGGCTCTCGCCGGACTGGAAGCGCCGCGACATCGTCGCGACCGGCCTCCGGTTCCCGGTGTCGCTCGCGTTCAACGCGGCCGGCGACCTGTTTTGTTCCGACCAGGAAGGCGCGACCTGGCTGCCCAACGGCAATCCCTTTGATGAGCTGCTGCACATTTCCCCGGGCCGGCACTATGGGTTCCCGCCGCGTCATCCGCGTCACCTCCCGGGAGTGATTGATGAGCCGAGCGTCTTCGATTACGGCCCGCAGCATCAGTCGACCTGTGGCGTGCATTTCAACGAGCCGAAGGTCGGTGGTACGGCGATTTTCGGGCCGGCGTGGTGGCGAGGCGATGCGTTCGTCGCGGGTGAGTCGCGCGGAAAGATCTGGCGGACGAAACTCGTGAAGACTGCGGCCGGCTACGTGGCGAAGAACGACCTGATGGCCTGTCTCGCGCTGCTCACGATCGATGCGGTGCCGACGCCGCAGGGCGACCTGCTCGTGGCCTGTCACAGTGGGGCGCCCGATTGGGGCACGGGGCCGCAGGGGGCCGGGCGGGTGTTCAAGATTTCCTACACCGATCCGAAGGCGCCTCAGCCGGTGATGGCCT
>JBEIHL010000670.1:0-2935 GCA_040381375.1 Opitutaceae bacterium | reverse complement strand
GTTGCCCGCGGTCGCCAACGGTCGCCTCTCCCTTTCACACCCCCTTGGCACCAACCCCCCGCCCGGCCCCCCCGCCCCCCCTCGGCCCACTCCCCCGTACCCCTCCGTCGTCCTACCCCGCTCCCAGGGGCGGAAATCCCGACTCGTACTCCGACGCCGCCTGGCTTTGCGGCCTGCTGCAGGCCGGCGACTCCTTTTTTCCGACCGGCAGCTACGCGCACTCGTTCGGCCTCGAAGGCCTCGTGCAGGAAGGGGTGGTTCACGACGCCGCGACCTTGCGGGCCTACGTGTTTCAAGCGGCGCTCCCGGCGCTGCGTCACACCGAGCTTCCCCTGGCCGCAGAGGCGTGGCGCGCGTTGGGCGGACCTGACTGGGCCAGCCTCCGGGAACTCAGCACGCTTTCCTCGGCGCTGCGCACGCCGCGGGAGGCGCGGGTCGCCTCGGAGAACATCGGCCGGCAACGTTCGGAACTGGCGGCCCGGCTGCGTTCATCGGCCATGGCGGACGAGTACCTTCGCCGTGCCCGCGACGAGGGCTGGCCGTTTTCCGCCCCGATCGCCGCGGCCCTCGAAGGCCGGGTGCTCGGCGCCCCGCTGACGGCGGTTCTGGCCGGTGTGACCTATGCGAGCCTCGCGTCGCTTCTCTCGGCGGCGATGAAGCTGCTCCGCCTCGGTCAGAACGGCGCCCAGTCCTTGCTCACGGAGGCGCTCGGCACCGCTCCCGAGCTGATCACGGCCGCGGCGAACACCCCTCGGGACGAAATCGGCTGGTTCAACCCCTGGCTCGACATCGCCAGCGCCCGCCATGAAACGGCGGACGCACGGATGTTCATCTCCTGAAGGTGAAGCGCGAAAACGCGGAAGAGCGAAAGCGCAAAACCCAGTCTCCATGACCCGAGCTTCCTTCCGCGCTTTCACCCTTTCGCACCTCCGCGATTAATCTCTCCTCTCATGACCCGCCCTCCACGTATCGGCATCGGCGGCCCGGTTGGCTCCGGGAAGACGATGCTTTGCCTCAAGCTCTGCCAGCGGCTGCGCGCGCGCTACTCGATGGCGGTCGTCACGAACGACATCTATTGCTCCGAGGACGCCCAGTTTCTCATCCGGCACAGCGCGCTGCCGGCCGAGCGTATCGCCGGGGTGGAGACCGGCGGCTGCCCGCACACCGCGATCCGCGACGACACCACGATGAACGAGCAGGCCTGCCGTGCGCTCGAGGAGAAATTCGCGGGCGATCTTCAACTCGTGCTCGTCGAGAGCGGAGGCGACAACCTCACCGCGACCTTTTCGCCGGAGCTCGTCGACGCCTTCATCTACGTGATCGACGTGGCCGAGGGGGACAAAATTCCCCGCAAGGGCGGGCCCGCGATCCGTTTCAGCGATCTGCTCATCATCAATAAAATCGACCTCGCCCCGCTCGTCGGTGCCGACCTCGGCGTGATGGATCGCGACGCCAAGGTGCAGCGCGGGGCGCGGCCCTTTCTCTTTTGCGATCTCAAGCGGGAGCACAACCTCGACGCCGTGATCGCCTGGATCGAACAGCACGTCTTGTTCGCACAGGCGGCAAAGGCACCGTGATGAAAAGCTTTCTCCCTGGGAGCGCGGACGCCTTCGTCCGCAGTTCGATCCCTGCGGACGAGGGCGTCCGCGCTCCCAGGTTATTCAGCGGACACTTGTCGCTCCGCGCCGCCCTCGGCGCCCGCGGCCGTACGGTGCTGGCCACGCAGTCGTTCCGCGCTCCATTCCATCTCAGCAAGCCCTACTGGGATGAGGACGCCCGCACGCTGCTGGTGCAGGTGGTGAATCCGACGGCAGGCATCCTGGCCGGCGACCGGCTCGAGTCGGAGATCGTCGTGCAGGGCGACGCGTCCCTCCTCGTTACGACGCCGAGCGCGAGCCGCGTTTTCCACATGCGTGACGGGGTTGCGGAGTGTCGTCAGCATTTCGCGGTGGCCTCCGGCGGCTGGCTGGAGGTGATGCCCGAACCACTCGTGCCGCATCGAGCCTCGCGGTACCGGCAGTCGACCACGATTGAGGTCGCGAGCGGCGGCACCCTGTTTCTGGTCGACCAGTTGATGCCGGGCCGTATCGCGCACGGTGAAGCGTGGTCGTGGGATCGCCTCGCGCTCGACCTCAGCGTCCGGGCGGACGGCGAACTCGTCCTGCGCGAGCGAATGGACCAGACCGGGGCCGAACTCCTCGGGTTGGCGAATCTGGCCGGCAGTGGCGTGGAAGCATGTTTCGCCAACGCCGTGCTGATCGCACCTTCAGGCGTGGACGGCGCTGAACCCGCCTGGCGCGGCGCGTTGACCGCGCTCCATGGTCATGGACTGTGGATCGGGGTCTCGCGGCTCCGTCGGAGCGGCTGGAGCCTCAAGCTGATTGCCTCGGGTCCAATCCGCCTGCGCGAATCCCTGCGCGAGCTGCGCCGGATCCTGGCGCCCTACTTTCCGCGAATGGCCTGCGACCCACGGAAACTCTGAGCCCGCGGCGCGAAAGCGCGGCGGAGCACGTGTCGGGCGCTCAGACTGACAACGGCAAAAATCAGCAGCCAGACGGCCGTGGCAACAGGATGCTCCGCCAAGTGGCCCAGTTCCCAGGTGACTTCGTGGCCGTCGTCGTGGCCCGGATGCGCCAGCAGGGACGACATCGATGCCAGAAACAGGACCGGCAGAAACAAGGCACGGGGAAGCGACACTCTCATGGCTGCATCAACTAGCAGAACACGTTCCAGCCAATCGAGCCGTTTTCCTGCCTCCCCTGGGAGCGCGGACGCCCTCGTCCGCAATGTCCGATCCCTGCGGACGGGGGCGTCCGCGCTCCCGGGGGAAAACAAAAACGCCGTCCGCGGTAAAGCGGACGGCGTTGGGAAACAGGGTTTTGGTGGCGTGAGCCGGGAGCGCTTAGCGCTTCGAGAACTGGAAGCGCTTGCGGGC
>JBEIHL010000669.1:0-2942 GCA_040381375.1 Opitutaceae bacterium | reverse complement strand
GGCTTTCCCGCCAGTCGGGCGAGACGCAGCGAACCGCGCGCTCCCATGACCCGCAAGGCGTCGAGCCAGGCTTCGAGCGCGGTGTCATCCTCTTCGAGCAAAAGACGCGACCGCGCCGCTCCCGCCAGCGCATCGCGCCGGGCGGCAGCCTGCCAGGGCGGCACGACCGCCTGGCGGATGCGGTTGCGAAAATACCGGTCGCCCGCGTTGCTCGCGTCCTCACGCCACGTGGCGCCCGCCGCCCGCAGGCCCGCGATGAGTTCCGCCTTCTTCAGCGTCAGCAGCGGCCGCAGGTGCACCCGGTTGGGCGGCAAAGTTTGCACGGGTCTCGGCGCCGCGAGTCCGCCCGTGCCGCTGCCGCGTGCCAGGCGCATCAACATGGATTCCGCCACGTCGTCCTGCTGGTGGCCGAACCAAAGCACCCGGGCGTAACGCGCCAGAAACGCCTGCCGGGCGGTACGGGCTTCGGCTTCGCTCGCATCGGCGTGAGACTCGCGCCACACCCCGCCCACGAACTCAATCCCGAGGGTCCGGCACACTCGGCGGCAGAATCGCGCGTCGGCCTGCGCGGCCGCGCCGCGGAGGCGATGATCGAAATGGAGGGCGCGCAAACGTCGCCGACGTTCGGGCCAGTGCGCCCACAGGAGCAGCAAGAGCGCGAGCGAGTCGGCGCCGCCGGAAAATGCGACGCCCCAGCGGGTGCGCGGCGACGCGTGATCAGCCCAAGACAACACCGCGGGATCGAGTCGCGCGCGCGGAAACAGTTCCGCGAGTAGGGCGGCAACCGTGGGAAACACCGGCCGGCGCGACCGCCGCTTCACGGCTGGCGGGCCGGCGGCCGGCGATTTCCGGGATGGCTCACGCGAAGGTCAGGTACTCCTTGCCGAAATAAGGCACCAGCACCGTCGGAATCCGCACGCGACCGTCGGCTTGGAGGTTGTTCTCGAGCAGCGCCGCCACCACGCGCGGGACGGCGAGGCCGGAACCGTTAAGCGTGTGCACCAACTCGGGCTTGCCGGTTTCCTTGCTGCGGAAACGGATCTGCGCGCGCCGCGACTGGAAGGTCTCGAAGCAGGAACAGCTCGAGACCTCGAGCCAGCGCTTCTGGCCGGCGGACCAGACCTCGAGGTCGTATTTTTTCGACTGCACGAAGCCCAGATCGCCGCCGCACATCAGTAACACGCGGTACGGGAGGTCGAGTTTCTGCAGCAACCGCTCGGCGTCGCCGCGCAACTTCTCGAGCTCGTCGTAGCTGGTCGACGGGTGGACCCACTTCAGGAGTTCGACCTTGTCGAACTGGTGGAGGCGGTTCAGCCCGCGCACGTCCTTGCCGTAGCTGCCCGCCTCGCGCCGGAAGCAGGGCGAATACGCGCAGCGACAGATCGGCAGCGCGGCCTCGTCCAGGATTTCGTCGCGGTAGAAATTCGTCATCGGCACCTCGGCCGTCGGGATCGCGTAGAGCTTGTCCGGCGTGGTCTCGTACATCTGCCCCTCCTTGTCGGGTAGCTGACCGGTCGCGGTGGCGCTGGCCTCGTTCACCAGCAGCGGCGGGTTGGCCTCGATGTATCCAGCTTTTGAATTCTCATCGAGGAAGAAGTGCACCAGCGCGCGCACCAGCCGGGCGCCATCGCCGACGTAAAACGGAAAGCCGGCACCGGCGACCTTCGAGCCGCGGGCGAAATCGAACAGCTTTTCGAAGCCGGGAATCTCCCAATGCGGCAGCGCGTGCGGGCGCGGCTCGTCGTGCGCGCCGTGCAGCGAGAACACCACGTTGTCGTCCGGCGTGCGGCCCTCGGGCACGCTCGCGTGCGGGAGATTCGGCAGGGTGAGCATGGCCTGACGGAACTTTTCCTCCGACTCCTTGAGCTGCAGCTCGCGTTCCTTCACCTGGGCCGACACCGCCCGCATCTCGGTGAGCTTGGCCTGGAACTCCGGCGAACCCTTCGACAGCGCGGCCATCGCGGTGTTCGCCGCCTTCTGCTGCGCGCGCAACGCCTCGGTCTCGTGCAACTGCGCGCGCCAAGCCGCATCAATCGCAAGGACGGCGTCGAGGTCGACGTCGAGGTGTTTCTTGGCAATGGCCGCCCGGACGACTTCGGGCGACTCGCGGATGAGCTTCGGATCGAGCATGAGAAAAGTGGAGGGAACGGTTCAGGCGAAGCGCGCCCGCGCCTTCTGGAATCGCGCGTACACTTCCTTGGCTGAAAGGAGCTTCAAGTCCCCGACCGGCGCCTGCACCACGACGTTGCTCGGGGCATTGAGGGGATACGGACCGAAAAGCCGCGGGTCGGTCGGACCGAAGATGCCCAGGACCCTCACGCCGAGCGCCGCCGCGAGATGCATCGGTCCGCTGTCGTTCGCGATCACCCAGTCGGCCCGTTTCACCAGCGCTGGCAGCGACACCAGGCTCGTGTTCCCCGTCAGGTTGAAAAACTGCCCCGGCGAAAATGAGCTGCGATCGTGCACGTAGCTGCTGCCCGCCCACACCACCTTGCGATTCTTGTCTTCGCGCAGGATGAGCTCGGTGAGCTGCTTGAAGCCGCCCCAGCATTTCTCCGCCCGGCGGCTGTCGACAAACATCACGATCGGCTTCCCGCCGCCGCGGGTGTCGGCAAAGCTGAGGTTCAGGTTCTCGACTTCGCGGAACTTCAGCGTCCCGCGCAATTCCGGCTTCGCATCGAGCACCCGGCAAAACTGCAAAAGAATGTCGAGCGCGTGGCTCCGTTTGCCGTCGGGCGGCAGCGAAACCTTCTCGTCATAGAAGACACCCGACCACTCCCGGGCGTCGCTCCGCCCCACCTTCCGCTGCGCATGGGTACGCGAGGTCATCAGGCCGGTCCGGAGCAAACCCTGCATATCGAACACGTAGTCGAAACTCGTCTTCCGCAGCTCCTTCATCAGCCGCATGAACCCCTTGGCTCCGGCGTTTCGTTCGAAAACGT
>JBEIHL010000668.1:0-2943 GCA_040381375.1 Opitutaceae bacterium | reverse complement strand
GTTGTGATCTTCCGTTTTGTGCCCCCGGGGCGGGGGGGCCCCCCCGCCCCCAACATTGGTACGGTCATGTACGCGGCGGGGTTGCCCCCGGGCGCTCCCAGGGGACTGACACTTTCGTGCGCGTCCCTTTTTGCGGCTCGCCGCCCCGGTAGAGAATCGCTTGCTTTGCGAGGTCGTTCGGACCTGTCCCCTCGGGCCGGAAAACAACCCCGCGAACCGTGATTTTACCTCTGCCGATGAAGTCGCTGCTGTGTGCCCTCCTGCCGCTTTCGATATCCAGTATTGGGTTCAGTGCGTCGACTCCGGTCGCCCGGTGGGAATTCGGCGAGGAGGACGTCTCGCGGGCCGTGCCGGTCGGAGGCGTGCAACGGGATGTGCCGGGACCGCGTACACCGGAGTACCCGGGCTTTGACCGCGGCAACACCGCGATCCGCCTCGACGGCGCGGGCGCGCGGCTCGAGCTCGCCGATCCGGGTCCGGGCAGCGTGTACGACTTCACCAACGGTGACGCGATCACGCTGGAAGCCTGGGTGCAGGTCGAGGGACAGAAGGCCGGCGAGAATATCTACATCATTGGCAAGGGACGCACCGGCGCGGCGGGTTTCGCCGCCGACAACCAGAACTGGGCCCTGCGGCTCCGGACGGTGGGCAACCAGTACAGTTTGAGCTTTCTCTTCGCCACCCCGCGCGCGCCGGATGCCGACACCCGCGATGCGCACTGGCACCGCTGGACTTCCAAGCGCGGGTTCGCGGCCGGCTCCGGCTGGCACCATGTCGCGATCACTTATCGTTTCGGCGAGCCCGACAGCATTCGCGGCTGGATCGACGGGCAGCCGGCGCCGGGCACCTGGGACATGGGCGGGCCGACCGCGGCCGCGCCCGTGGTCGATGACGACGCGATCTGGATCGGCTCGTCGATGAAGGGCAGTCCGGCCGCAAGTTTCCGCGGCGGGCTCGATGCGGTGGCGATTCATCGCGAGGTGGTCAGCGACACGGAATTGAAAGCGCGTTTCCGCCGCCTCGGCGGGCCCGTGGTGGCGAAGGCGGCCCCGGCTGTCATGCCCGACGTCGGTCCGCTGGCGCCCGGTCGCGTGCTGGCGACGTTTCACGAGGGCATGCCCACGCACGACCGCTGGTTGAACGAGGGCGAGAAGCTGCCGGCGGAAACGGTGCGCTGGAGCGGACGCGAATTCCTGCTGCCGCGGCTGCCCTTGCGCTACGAGGACTGGGGCATTCGCACGGGCTGGAAACCGCCGGTGCTCGCCCGGCTCGCGGCCGACGTGAATCTCCCCGCCGGCCATCATCGCGTGGTGCTGCGCGCCCGCGGTCTGAGCCGCCTCTGGATGAACGGCGCGCTCGTCGCCGCCACCAATCCGCACAGCGGCGATTCCGGCGGGCACGACCCCGTGCTGCCCGTGCCCGCACCGCCGCTGCCCGGGCTCCGGCCGGTGCCGTACGGCGTGCAGGAAGTCTTCGGCGAGGTCGTCGTAAAGCCCGGCGAGACGGCGCGCTTTGTCGTCGAGAACATCGTGGGCGGCCGCCGCTACCGGGCCGAACCCGGCGAACTCACCGTCGCGGTGCAGACGCCCGATGGCCGCTCCTTCAACGTCCTGCAGGCGGCCGGGGCCGCCGGCGAACCGGTGCCGCTCACCGACGCGGCCGTCACGGCGAGCCTCGTGCGCATCGAAGCTTCGTTGAGTGCCCTCGACGACCAAGTCCGGCGCGGCGCCGCGGCCACGCGGGAGAGCTTTTGGCAGGAGCGTCACCGGGTTGCCCGGACGTGGGCGGAGCAGCAGCCGGCGTCGTCGATTCCGACCGGCGCGCCGCATCCGATCGATGCCTTCCTGAAGCAGAAGATCGACCGCGCCGTGGAGGAATCAGCGAAGACCCCGGTGGCCGAGGCGCGGACGTTTCACCGCGAGGTGCTGCCGGTGCTGCGCGAGGAGTGTTTCCGCTGTCACGGCGACAAGGAGAAGGGTGGATTGAAACTGAATTCCCGTGCCGCCGCGCTAAAGGGGGGAGAGTCGGAGAAGCCCGCGATCGTGCCGGGCCGGGCTTCCGCCAGCGAACTCGTCGCCCGGCTCAAACACCACGACGACGAAGAGCGGATGCCGCCCAACGGCGATCCGCTGAAGGCGGCGCAGATTGCCGCGATCGAGGCGTGGATCGATCGGGGCGCGCCCTGGCCGGCTGCTCCGCTGGAGCCTGAGACCGTCGCCTTGGCGCCGGTAGTGGACGACGCCACGTTTCTGCGTCGCATCTATTTCGATACGGTCGGCGTGCCGCCGACGGAGCGCGAGGTGCGTGCCTTTCTCGCCGACCTGACGCCCGGCAAGCGGGAGCGCGTCATCGATCGCCTGCTCGCGGACGAGCGCTGGGCGGATCACTGGGTGAGCTACTGGCAGGACGTGCTCGCGGAGAACCCGAGCATGCTGAAGCCGAGCCTCAACAACACCGGGCCGTTCCGCTTCTTCCTTCACGATGCGCTGCGCGACGGCAAGCCGATGGACCGGCTCGTGACGGAGCTGATTCTGCTCCGCGGCAGCGAGCGCGAGGGCGGCAGTGCGGGCTTTGGGCTCGCGGCCGACAACGACGCGCCCTTCGCCGCCAAGGGCCACATCGTCGCCACCGCGTTTCTCGGCGTCGAGATGCAGTGCGCGCGCTGCCACGATTCCCCGTACCACAGCACGAAGCAGCGCGACCTCTACTCGCTCGCGGCGTTGTTCGAGCGCAAGCCGGTCACCGTCCCGGCCTCGAGCACCGTGCCGGCGGCGTTCTTCGAAAACAAGGCGCGCGAGTCGCTCATCAAGGTCACGCTCAAGCCGAAGGAAACCATCACGCCGGCGTGGCCGTTTGCCGAGCTGACCGGCGCGTCGGACGATGCCTCGCTCGATGTGCTGATGCAGAATCCGAAGGATTCGCGCGAGCGGCTCGCGGCGCTCG
>JBEIHL010000667.1:0-2952 GCA_040381375.1 Opitutaceae bacterium | reverse complement strand
CCGCAAGCGGACATAAAAAAGCGCGAGGCCCGGGGGCCTCGCGCTGGAGAGGAGCGGAAATAAAATCCGCGGCAGGATCAATAACGGCTGTTGCCGCGGGCCTGGAACGCACCGGCGCTCCGGTTCGGGCTGCCGTAGGTGCGACCACCGGGGCCGCCGGCGCCACCCATCTCGGTCGTGGGTTTGGCCTCGTTCACGGTGAGCTGGCGGCCGTCGAGATCGACGCCGTTCATCTTTTCCGCGGCGGCCTTGGCCTCTTCCTCGGTGGCGAAGGTCACGAAGGCGAAGCCGCGCGGGCGGCCCGTCTCGCGGTCATTGGCGATGTACACATCGGTGACGGCGCCGAACTTGCCGAAGGCGTCGCGGAGATCCGCTTCGCTGGTCTTGAACGACATATTTCCAACGTAGAGTTTGGAATTCATAGGGTGATAATTCGTATGCCTCGTCTGCTGTCAGCGTGTTCCCGGGAATCGGGTTTCGAATCATCACCTGAACCTGAAGCTCACCTGAGGACTCACCAACTACTGTCATCTAACGTTATTACGAGACGCCAAGGTCGCCGCTGGGGCGGGAATAGCAAGGACCATCGCGCGATCGGCCTGCGATCCAAGGTGCAGCCGTGGAATTCTCCCCGATCGTTTCCCCCGAACGGCCCGCCGGGCATCCACTTGGCGCCGGCAGTCGGCTCGCGCGCGGGATGGCGTTCGCTATTGGCCCGGAGCACGGATAAGGTGCAAACGCCCGGCAGGCAGTCCGCGGGTCGATCCGCGCCAGAGGGGGCGGTGAGCGTCACGGAAAACCCGATACAAACATCATGACCGAATCCAATCATCATTTCACGCACGCGCGTTCACTGCGCGCGGACATTCTCGCGGCTCCTTCCGTCTGGCTCCCGCGCCGCGAAGTCCTGGTGCAATGGCTCGACGGCTTCCTGCTCCGCGCCCGCGCGCCGGCCTACGCCCTCGAAGAGACCGAGGCGGCCGACCTGAAAGCGCTCGATCTCTTTCTGCGCGGCAAAATGATTCCGGTGGCGTCGGCCTGACGCGGCTCCCGGGCGGCGCGCCGGTCCGTCCGTTCAGGGCCGGTGCAGCACGATCCCGATGGCGAGCCAGCGGTCCCACCACGGTCGGGCGGCGAGCGGCAGCACGTCGGACTGCCCGCTCGGGTACGGGCACCACAGCGAAAATGTCTGCTCTTCGATGTCGGCCAGCAGCGTCACGAACGGTCGAGCCACGATCGCAGGTTCGTTCTGGTCCGGGGCGCGTTCCGTGCGCACGAGCACGCCGCGCCCGGCGTGGAATTCTTCCCGGACGCGGTCGTAGTCGCGGAAGATCTCGATGCGGCCGGCGAGCCCAAGTTCCCGGGCCACGCTCATCAGCGTAAACGCGTCGGTGAATCCCGGTTGCTCCTGCCACTCGGGATGGAGCGGGAGGAAGCGCGCGAGGAACGCCGCATCCGACATCGCCGGTTCGCCCTCGTTCTCGCGCAGGCGGAGCAGGCAGCGGCACGCGGCGCCGTATTGGTTAAGGTCCATCAGGCCGTCCCCTTCCGGATGCGCAGCGGCAGGGAGTGAAGCTGAAAGCGCCGGGGCAGGGCGGCGGTGGGGGCGACGCCGCCGGCCGATTCGACCGCACGCTTTTTCCGGGACGCACACCGCAGCGGGCCCTCCACGGATCGCCGACCGACGAAGGGGTTTTTCATGATAACAGCAGCCTCGCACGAGTCGGCGACCAACGCGACCGGCAACCCCCGGATTGTCCCGCTGGCGGGCAAGCAACGACCGGGCGAGCGGGTTCAGGCGATTATTTCCCCGCCGCGGTGCCATGCGGAGAGTCATAGCCCGTTCCGGGCATAAAGGAGGGCACGGCGACGAAATCGCCCTGGGAGCGCCGGGCTCCAGCCTGGCATGACTGCGTCCCGAGGCCGGGCTGGAGCCCGGCGCTCCCAGGGGCGGCGCGGATCTAGGCCGGAATGCTTTTTCCAACCGCACTACCAGGTGACGGAGGCGCAGCTTGACGTCGTTCCGCGCGAGGTTAACTCGGACTCCGCGACGCGCCATACGCCCGCGTACTGACTCACGCGGGCCCGAAGGCGCGTCGTACCCTGTCGGAGACCCTCGTCCGTGCGGCGTTCTCTCCAGCCGCGATTCCGACTGCCGGAACTGACCCCAACACCCCCCATGAAAAGAATCCTCGCCGTTGCGCTCCTGAGCGCGGTTTTGCGGTACACCCCATGGTCGCACGGCCAAACCCCCTCGGCCGGCGCCAGCCGGGGCGCGGCCACGGGCGTCATCGCCGGCCGCGTCTTCAATCCCAACACGGGCGAGTACCTCCGGAACGCGCAGGTCCGCATCGAGGAAACCGGCCAGACGGCGATCTCCGAAAGCGGTGGCGAGTTCCGCCTCGCTCCCGTGCCGGCGGGCAAGGCCACCTTGGTCGTGACGTACACCGGTTACCGGTCCGTGACCGCCGCGGTCAACGTGGCTCCGGGCGCGGCGGTGGCCCAGGATTTCAATCTCGTCAGCGCGATCGATGGCGCCGGGGCCGCCGGCGAGACGATCAAGCTCGGTCAGTTCGTGGTCTCCACCGAGCGCGAAGGCAGCGCCAAAGCCATCATGGATCAGCGCAATTCCATGAACATCACCAACACCGTCGCCTCCGACACGTTTGGTGACAACGCTGAGGGCAATGTCGGCGAGTTCCTCAAGCATCTGCCCGGCGTCGAACTCGACCTCTTCTACGGCGAAGTCCGCACGGTGCGGCTGGGCGGACTCGGCTCCGAGTATACGTCCGTCACGATGGACGGCATCGCGCTGGCGTCGGTCGACGCCAACAACTCCGGCTCCGGGGCCGCGCGGTCGTTCACCATGGAGATGGCGTCGCTCAATTCCATGGAGTCGATCGAGGTCAGCAAGACCATCAGCGCCGACCTCGATGCCAACGCGCCCGCTGG
>JBEIHL010000666.1:0-2981 GCA_040381375.1 Opitutaceae bacterium | reverse complement strand
GTGTGGGCACGCAGCCTGGGCCGTCCTGGTTGTTCGCGCGGCTTCCCCCGGCGCCCGCCCTCCCTCCCCTATGCGCTGGGCGGGTCTCAACCCCGCTCCTACAACCGACGGCTCAAAGCGCCCCGAGACGTCTAACCGCGGATTTCGCCGATCGCCCGGGTCGTGTCACCATCGATCCAGTCGCCCTCGATGAGCACGACCTTGGGAAAGGCCGGCAGACCGTGCTCGTTGCGGAGAATCTGCGCCACGACGAGATCGACGGCGGCCGCGGCCACCTGTTCGTAGTTCTGGCGGATGCCGGAGCAGCTCGACCCAGGAGTCGGATCGACGTCGAGGTCGACGAAACCGCACGCGGCCGGCACCGGCGCCCCGGCGGCCTCGAGCCAACCGCGGATCACCGGAGCCGCGGGTGACTGCGCGATGATCACGTCCGGCCGGTGCCCCGTGAACCAGCGCTGAAACGTCGGCGCATCCAGCCGCGGTGCGCGCAGGAACGGCACCCGCTGCGGGGGCGGGGCGGTCAGCTGCCATGACAGGAATGCGGCCGACCAATGATTCAGGGTCCGCTGGTCGGCATCCTCCGTGAGCATGAGTCCCGGCCGCCGATATCGCAGGCGGTCGAGGTGGCGGAGCGTAGTGAACATCTCCTGGTACTGGTGCTGATACGCGCGGTGCAGCGGCAGGCGCAGGCTGTATCCCACCGCCGCACACGCGAATCGGCTGAGGTCGAAATCGAGCGCTGCGCTCCATTGCGGTGCGCCCATTAGGACCAGGCCCTCGATGCCGCGGGCGATCAGGATGTCGCGCATGCGCGCCGGCGTCATGCCCGGCTCGGTGAGCCAGCAGTCGACGAGCTGGTAACCGAACTGCGCCGCCCGCTGTGTGGCGGCGTCGTGCAGCCGGCGGAGAAAGGGATTGCGCCGCCATGGAGAGGCCTCGCCGTACAGGTTGATCAGGCCCAGCGCCGACGTCGTGCGCACCCGGCGCCGCTGCCGGAGATACGCCATGAGCTTCGCGACCTCGGGATCAATCCTGTAACCCATCTTCGCCGCCAGACGCTGCACCCGCTGGCGGGTGTGGAGCGGAATGCTCGCGTCCTCGCGCAGCGCGAGTGAAACCGCGGCAACCGACAGTCTGGCCCGCGCCGCGATCGCGCGCAGCGTGGGGGGAGTGGGGGGCGTCGGAGTCACTTAACGGTTAAGTTTTACGGCGGTTGCGGACGCGGCAATTTGATTTTCGTTTAACCTTTCTCCGGCATCGGAGTCCGCGGCGGCGACGCCGGGGAAGGTTCCTAACTCACGCCACCCAAACCCGAACACCCACCATGACACCCTTTCGCACCCTCTCCGGCTTGTTGTTGGTCACCGCGTCCGGCGCAGCCCTGCTGGCGCAGACCGCGCCGGCAGCGCGGCCGGGGACTCCGGCCGAGGAATCCATCGTCACGCTGTCCGAGTTCCGGGTCGATGCGACGAAGGACGTCGGTTATCGCGCCACCAACGCGACGTCGGGCACGCGCCTCAATACGCCCATCAAGGACATCCCGATGCCGATCAACGTCGTCACGAAGGAGTTCATCGAGGACATCGGCGCGTACGACTTCAAGGAGGCGCTGATCTACGAGGCGGGCATCACCCAGGATTTCGTCCAGACCTCGAACAACTTCCTCTTCTCCGCCTCCGGCACCGGGCAGGCGGGGCAGGGCCTCGGCGACCGGTCGAGCAGCACGATCAACATCCGCGGCTACAACTCGCGCCGGCAGCTGCGCAACGGCTTCGTGACGTCGTCGGTGACCGACAACGTCAACGTCAGCCGCGTCGAGGTCGCCAAGGGGCCGCAGTCGCTCCTCTACGGCGTCGCCGTGCTCGGCGGCGTGGTGAACATCATCCCGGACTATCCCCTCAGCGTGCCGCGCTACGAGACCAAGGCCGCGTTCGGCAGCCACGATTTCCTGCGCCTGGAGTTCGACGCCACGGGTCCGCTGATGAAGGTCGCCGGCCGGCAGGTGAACTACCGGCTCGCGGGGGCGTACCAGACGTTCGACGGTGATCCGATCCGCGACGGCGACGACCGCGAGCGCCGCTTCCTCTCCGGACTGTTCGAGGTGAAGCCGTCGCGGAACACCAATGTGCTGCTCGACGTCGAGGGCGGCACGTTCCGCACCGAGGCGAACGGCTTCCGTGATTTGTCCGACTCGAACAACGCGGGGGAGAACACGCTCAACTTCTACGGCGAGAACAACCCCAACACCGTCTTCGGCGACCTGCCGAACGTCGCGCGCGACTGGTACGGCTCGGGCGAGGCCTACCGGCTCAGCGGGAAGGATCCGTATCAGGAAACTCGCTACTACAATGTGATGCTCGAGGTCACCCAGAAGCTCTTCGACGGCCTCACGCTCATCGGCGGGCTGAACTACACCCGCACCGACGTCGAGAATCTCCAGGTCAACGGGAGCGTCGACTACCAGCGCGTCTTCAACAACGGCCAGCCCCTTACCGCCGCGCAGCAGACGACGCTGGCCGGTCTGCGGGCGCAGCCGACGTACTTCGAGCAGACCGGCCTGAGCTTCACCAACCCGCTGTTCGCCCGCAATTACACCGGCGCGAACGACTACCGGTTCCGCCGGCTCCAGTACAACTGGACGCGCCCCTCGAGCGAAAACGAGAACCGGCAGGTCCGGCTCGACCTTAACTACAATTTCAACCTCCTCGGCGCGAACCACAACTTCCTCGTCGGCTTCCACGATCGGAAGACGTGGGCGAAGAACCTCGGCAGCGCGCCCCTGCCGGTGGACGCCTCCGGCGTGACCAACTCGTTCAAGAGCTTCTCCCGCGAGAGCGTGCTCACCCCGATCGTCTACGCCGGCGAGCGTTCGCGGACCAGCAACCGCAACACCTTCGAGGAATGGAACGTCGGCCACTACGTCGTCTACCAGGGCAAGCTCTGGCAGGACCGCGTCCTCCTGATCGGCGGCCTGCGGCGCG
>JBEIHL010000665.1:0-2985 GCA_040381375.1 Opitutaceae bacterium | reverse complement strand
GCCCGAAGGTGAGAGGTGAGGCCTGAGGTGTTCGGGTTGTCCGTGAGGTGTTCGGGTTGTCCGAAGGTGTTCGGGTTGTCCCTATGAAACGCGAGTCGAAGTCAGTTAACGATAGGGTGTCGTAAGGTTCGCCATGAGGCCTCGTCTTGCTGCTGCGCGAACGTCGACCCATTGGGTGCGCGGCCGGTGTCCAACCCCGGTGGATGTGTCGCCTGACGGCGAAAACGATCATGCCTTGCTTGGAAGCCACGCCATTGGGAATCGAACACCTCAGGCCTCACCTCTCACCTTCGGGCGCCGGGCTTGTGATAAATGATTGAACAAGGTGAAGGGTGAGGCCTGAGGTGTTCGGGTTGTCCCACGATCAGGCAGAGCACGATGCTACCGCCGGCGGCACGTGCGAACGGTTGAATGCGAGAAAAGAGGCGGAGGATCATGACAACAAGTTCACGGCAAGGGACGATGAGAATGGGGCGGCGCCCTGACGGCAGAACAACGGCGAGCGCAGGCCCGCAGTAGGCGCACGGACTATTTCCCGGACGCAGCCCACGGGTTATCTGGCCGCCGGCGAGGCGACGAGACTGTTCAGGTATTCCTCCAGCCAAGTGTAGCCGCCCAGGGCCGCGCGACTCGCGTCACCAGGATTCTTCGGATCGAGACCGCGGGCGGTCTCCCACGCATCGGGAATGCCATCCCGATCGGTGTCGGCCGGCGCCGGGCCTGAGCGCAGGGCGGGATGGCCGCCGACCTCCCTGGGAGAGTCGAGGAGTTTGCCGGTGCGATTGCGCACGTCGCTGATCACCCGCACATCCACCGCGTCACGGCGCAGGGAGGCACCGGCGCGGGCCAGGACCAGCTCGGCGGCCTCGCCGGCCGTCTGGGTCGTGGGCATGGCTGCGCCCAGTTCGGCCGGCGCGTCGGCGCGCCAGTCGGCCACTTTCCCCGCGTATTTGTAATTCTTCCCAGCGCCGAGCCAACGTTGGAAGTCGAGCGCGGCGTAGTTATCGCGCGTGAGATCATCGCGGCCTTCAAACACGTTGCCAGCCATGTAGCCCTTGGCGAGTTCCGGCAGAGTTCCCTTCATGGCGATGGGGAGCTGATCGATTTTGGAGGTCGGGCCCGGCCGCCAGACGTTGTTGATGCAGTTGATGAAGTGGTCGCAAAAATTGGAGGTTCCGGGCGTGGTCCAGTGGTAGACAAGGTTGTTGCGGAAATCGACGACGTAGCGGGGCGGCTCCTGGGCGCTGCCGAGCGACGGGTGGCGATCCCGGCAAGTGGCAATCAGATTGTGATGCAGCGTGATCGGGCCGGAGAGATCGCGGTAAGACGCCGCCATCGCGTGGGAACCTTTGCTGTGCAGACTGTTGTTGAGCGCTTCGCTGATGATGCTCCACTGCAGCGTGAAATCGCCGCCGCGACGCAGGTCGTGCGTGCCGTCGATCGCCCAGCTCAGCGAACAATGGTCGATGATCACGCGCCGGATATCGTTCGTCACCAGCGTGTCGTCGGCCCCCTTGGCGTCGGCGGGCCGCTCATCGCCGAGGCGGAAACGCAGGTAGCGCAACACCACGTCGGTGGCGTTGTAGATTTGGACGGAGTAGTCGCGCACCGTGATGCCGTCGCCCGGTGCGGTCTGGCCTGCGATGGTGAGAAATGATTTTTCGATCCGCAGCGCGCTCTTCAACCGGATCTCGCCGCCGACCTCGAACACGATCGTGCGCGGCCCTTTGGCCGAAGTAATGCCCTCGCGCAGCGAACCGGGCCCGCTGTCGTGGAGATTGGTGACGTGGTAAACATCGCCGCCGCGGCCGCCGCGGGCCAGCCGACCGAATCCCTCAGCGCCGGGAAAGGCGGGAAGTTCAGGCTTGGAACCCAGGCCGGCAGCCTGGGAGGCAGCGCCGACCGCGCTTGGGCCTGCCAGCGACGTGAGCGCCGCAGCAAGAGCGAAGACAAAGGAGAGTTTCATAGAGATGATGTGATGAGAAGGGGTGAGAAGGCGGAGTGGGCACCGGGAGCGCCCCAACTGACCGCCCAGCGTTGGACTGCGTGCCGGGTTTATCGCCCGCCCGGCGTTGGGGCGCGCGGTGCCCACTGCGCGTATTGCTCCAGCGTGCGTGCTGGTCCCGTGCTGTACCAGCCGTAGCCATTCCGACGCTCTGCGGAGATTCCGTCCACGTCGTCGTGAATCGACTTGTCGCGGTCGCCGAACAGTCGTCGGTTCGAACCGATTTCGTAGTAGCGGGCCCAGAGCGGGCCGGCCCCGGGAGCGGAGAGGAGCGTCCGGCCGCTCCCATTGGCCGCAGGCCCCCAGGCCACATCCCGGATCTTCGTTTCTTCCATCCACGCGGCGGCGGCATGCACGGCCCGCACCACCTCGGCCGACGGCTGATCCGCCGACATCAGATACCCGATAATGGCGGCACTTTCGCCACTGGAGATCGCCGGCATTTCGTAGTTGCGGGCCGAGGTGGGGGCGAGCGTCAGCATGTCGCATTGTTGCGCCCACGCGGTGAGCCGCGAGCCCGCCTTCACCTGACAACGCAGCAGGCAGGCCAGCCCGCGTCTCTCGCTTTCGGCCGCCTGCGACCGGTGCTCCGACGAGACGAAAGCAAACTCACCTTGGCCGGCCGCAACGTCGCGCAGCAGCTGCAGGATGTTGACCATGGCTCCGTCGTTGAAGGTGATGGAATCGTGGTAACCGCCGTCGAGCGGATAGGTCTGCGGCCAGCCGCCGTTCGGGTACTGGGCGGCGAGGATGTACGCGAGCCCGCGGAGGAAGGCCTGCCGCCACGCGGCCCCGGTTGGCTCGTCGGCGGCGGCGGCCACCCGCGCGAGAAAACGCAGGTGGCGCGTCGTGGCATCGTTGTCAAAGGTGCCGATGTAGCTCCAGTTCAGTTCCGCCGGTTGGTCGTGGTCGCCTGGGGAAAGATGCTTCGAGGTGTTGCTGGCCGAATACCCTTCGCCCGCCGCGCGGGGATGGTCCGT
>JBEIHL010000664.1:0-2987 GCA_040381375.1 Opitutaceae bacterium | reverse complement strand
CAGCCCGCCACCTCGGGCAGGGTTTAAACCCATCGCTATTTGACGGAAGGCGTGTTCAGTTAGGTCAACTCGACGCGCGCGTCCCTGGACCCGGTTCCTGGTTTCATACCTTTTACTGGCCCGCTTCCGAATCGCCGACTCCCTTCCAGCCCCAGCCTCGTCTGAAAAAACGCACCCCACGCAGCCTTAGGTTGTCCGGTTCCCCCAAGCTCACGCCCAAGGGCCGGCACTCTCCGCCGCCGGACCGCGGCGGGCCCGGTTGTCCGATTGTCGGCGTGGGGGCTTCCGCGGGCGGACTCGAGGCGTTTACGGAGTTGCTCAAGGAGCTGCCGGTGGACACGGGGCTGGGTTTCGTGCTCGTGCAGCACCTGGATCCCGAGCACGAGAGCGCCCTGACACAGATCCTGACGCGGGCCACGGCGATGCCGGTCCATGAGGTGACGGATCACCTGCTCGTGGAGGCGAACCACGTCTACATCATCCCGCCGAACACGATTCTCGGCATCGAGCAAGGCGTATTGAAACTTCAACCACGGGTGTCGGCCCGCACGCCCGCCCGTTCCATCGACGCCTTCTTTGAGTCGCTCGCCCAAGACCAGCACGAGCGGGCGATCGGGGTGATCCTCTCGGGCTCCGCCACCGACGGCACGCTCGGACTCGAGGCGATCAAGGCGGAGGGCGGCATCACGTTCGCCCAGGACGAGTCGGCGCGCTACGACTCCATGCCGCGCAGTGCGGTGGGCGCCGGCTGCGTGGACTTCGTGTTTTCGCCGGAAAAGATCGCCCGCGAACTCGCCCGGATCGCACGCCACCCATTCGTCGCAACGGACCCGCGGGAGCCGGGGGCCCTCCCCGGTCGCGCGCCGCGCGCCGCCGCGGCGCAGAAAGCGCCGTCGGCCCCGGATCCCGTCGCCGCGTCCGCCCCGGAGGCCCGGTCGCCGGGCTACGACGACGTCCTGCAATTGCTCCGGCAACACAGCGGCGTGGATTTCTCCCTCTACAAGTCCACCACCGTGCACCGGCGTATCATGCGCCGCATGGTGCTGAGCCGGAAGGATTCGCTGGTCCACTACGCCGAACTTCTGCGGGAACATCCCAAGGAACTCGAGGTGCTCTACGGCGACGTGCTCATCAACGTCACGAGCTTTTTCCGCAATGCCGACGCCTTCGAGGTGCTCGAGCGCAAGGTTCTGCCGCAGCTCCTGCTTCAGGGCGGGGATGACCCGCTGCGCGTCTGGGTGCTCGGCTGCTCCACCGGCCAGGAAGCGTACTCCATCGCCATGCTGTATGCGGAGCTGACGGCAAAAAAGCCCGGCGCGCGCAAGCTCCAGGTCTTCGCCACCGACCTCAACGAATCGAATTTGGAAAAGGCGCGGCACGGGCTCTACGCCCGGACCCTCCTGGGCGACGTATCGCCGGAACGGATGCGGCGGTTTTTCGTCGAGGAGGAACGCGGCTACCGCGTCATCAAGGCGCTGCGCGAGATGGTCGTGTTTGCCCGCCAGAATCTCATCACCGATCCCCCGTTCTCGCGCCTGGACCTCATCAGCTGCCGCAACGTGATGATCTACCTCGAACCGGCGGTGCAGCGGAAGGCGCTCGTCAACTTCCACTATGCGCTCAAGCCGGAAGGCATTCTTTTCCTCGGCGCGTCGGAGTCGATCGGCGGTCTGACCAAACTGTTCGAGCCGGTGGACAAGAAGCACAAAATTTTCTCCCGCAAGGCGGGCCCGAGCCGGACCTATCAGGCCCCCGCCAGCTCCAGCGCCGGCGTCAGCCCGCCCGCGGCTCCCGGGGAGGCGCCAAAGCCCGCCCAGGCGGACCGCGGGGCCCGCGGACCGACGACCCCGAAGCACGAAGTCGCCCGCAACCCGATCGATCCCCAGCGCGAGGCGGACCGAGTGACCGTGGATCAGTTCGCGCCGCCGGGCGTGCTGATCAATGCCGAGCTGCAGATCCTGCAATTCCGCGGTTCGACCGGCGCCTTCCTCGAAGCCCCGTCCGGGAAGGCCACCGTCGACCTGTTGAAGATGGCGCGCAAAGGTCTCATGCTGCCGCTGCGCGCCGCCCTCACCCAGGCGGGCCTCGAAAACAAGACCGTGAGCCTGGAAAACGTCGCGATCGGCGCGGCCGGCCAGATCCGCCGCGTGCAGATAGAAGTCGTGCCGCTAAAGAATCTGCCGGAACGCTACTTTCTGGTCTTCTTCAAGGACGCTCCCCCGCCCCCCGCCGCCGCCCGGTCGCGCGCTAACCCGAACCGGCGAGCCACCCCCCGGGCCAAGGAAACGAAGGAGTTGGCTGACCGCTGCGCCGAGCTGGAGCGGGAACTCGCCGAGTCCCGGGACTATCTGCAATCCGTGCTCGAACAGCAGGAGACCGCCAACACCGAGCTCCAGGCCGCCAACGAGGAAAGCCAGTCCGCGAACGAGGAGTTGCAGAGTCTCAACGAGGAACTGGAGACTTCGAAGGAGGAGCTCGAGTCGACCAACGAGGAGATGACGACGGTCAACGAGGAGGTCGTCCACCGGAACACCGAACTCAACCGGCTCAACAGTGACCTGCTCAATCTCCAGACCTCGGCCAAACTCGGCATCCTGCTTCTGAATCGCGACCTCACCGTCCGGCGCTTCAGTCCTCAGGCCGAACGGCAATTCAATCTGCGGGCCCACGACATCGGATCCCCCCTGGCCAGCGTGCGGAACCCGCTGCAGTTCCCGGCCCTGGCCGCCACCGTCGCGGACGTCATCGCCCGCGGACGCGAAGCCGAGCGCGAAGTGCAGGATGCCGATGGGCGCTGGTTCTCGCTGCGGATGCGGCCGTACCTGACACCGGACGACAAGGTCGACGGCGCGGTGCTCGTTCTCGTCGACATCGACGAGCTCAAGCGGAAGGAGCAGCTCATCAAGGAGGAGCACGAACACGCCGAGGCTATCATCCAAACCGTGCCCAACCCGCTCGTGATTCTCGGGGCGGACTTGAAGGTCCAT
>JBEIHL010000663.1:0-2990 GCA_040381375.1 Opitutaceae bacterium | reverse complement strand
GGAACGACCAATCCGACCAGCAGGAACAGGATTTCGGCACGGACCGAGTTCATCAGCGCGAATGCGAGCGGCCATGCGAGGGCTGGCCATAGTTGTCGCAGTTTCCAGCGATTCGGAGTGAAATCCGTTCCTTTGAGACCTCCCATCAAGCCAAGCGCCACGGCTTCAATCAATCCGCCGGCTGCGAGCGGAATCGCGAGGGCAAGCGCTCCACCGCCTTCGCGCGCAACGATCCAAGTGAGGCAGATGCGCACGAGGGCCAGCCCGGCATCGAGCCGGGCAAGGCTCGGGAACTGCAGCATCACGGAGAGTCGCATCCTCCCCAGTAGCGCGACAGGACGGATCGCCGTCTGCGCGGCGAGAATGAGCAGTACCGTGAAGAGGCCTTCGACCCTGAACTGGTTGAACGCCTTTGGCAGGAGCGGCAGTGACAACCCGAACGCGATCGTAAGAGCCGAGGTGGCGAGGCCGAAAATCGATGCCCAAATGAAGAGCGGCGCCGCCAGCGCGTCGAATCGATCAGGCTTCACTGAAGGGAAGAAGGTGGCCGCCCCGCCGTTCCGCCAGATCCCGGTGACCCCAAGCACCCCGATTCCTAGCGCGTAGACGCCAACCTGCTCGTCTGTCAGGAAGACCCCCACGATCACCTGAGACACCAACGATGCGGCCCTCGCGAGCAGACTCGCGAGTGTCGTCGAGACAACGGCTATGAGTCGGGTTTGGGGCAGGGTGCAGTCTCCAACCCCCAGAACGCAATGACAACGGTCAGAGCTATGGCGCTCGCCGACGCCATGATACCGATTCGACGGCGATTCCCCGGACGTTCGGTTCCGCCCCTACCGCTTCCTCCGCTCCGGCGCGCGGTAGCTCTCGCGGGGGGCCGGGGCCGGGGTGTCCTTCGGCATCGGCTTGAGGCCCTTCTCCTGGCTTGCGATGCGGAAAGTCTCGAAGGTGTTCGACTTCAGGAAATCCCTGATGCTCGCCTGCATCCTGACCAACTGGTCGTGCATCGCGCACGGTTCGCCCACGCCGCACACGCCGCCGCCGAAGGGGCAGGTGTTGCTGCGGTCCTCGCGCTCAAAGAGGTCGTAGACCTCGCGCAGGCTGATCTGGGCGGGCGGGCGGGCGAGGCAGTAGCCGCCGCCGGGGCCCGGGGAGCCGCTCACCAGGTTCGCCTGCGAGAGCGTGGTCAGGATCTTGGCGATCATCGGCCTCGGAAGACCACGCTGGTCGGCGATCTCGAACGCGGAAAGCCGTGTCTTTCCGCCGTCCCACACCTCGGCCAGGCGGCTCATGGCGCCGATTGCCCGCTCGGTCTGCTTTCCGTACATCTCGCGGACTCCTGATTTGAGGGTGTTTCCGGTGACCCGAACTCGCCAATGATGATATTGAATTCCGGATTTCCGCGTCAATGCCCGCAGCGCCCGCGGGCTGCGCCAATTCCGCCGCGGCGAGTGCCGCCTGATGATGCGCTCGTCGTGCAAGGCGGCGCATCGACGGGATCGGTGCCACCGCTACCTTCCGTGCATGGCCGCGATCGCGTTCCTCCGACCAACCCGCGCTGACTTCCAGCGTGACCCGACCGAGGACGAGCTGGCGGCCCTCTCCCGGCACTTCACGTTTCTTCAGGGGATGGTGGCCGCCGGCGACGTGGTGACGGCGGGGCCTGCCGAGGATGGGTCGCTCGGCCTCGTGGTCTTCCCGCGGATGGATGCCGCGGAAGCGGCAGCGCGCATGGCCGAAGACCCTGCCGTCGAGGCCGGCGTGTTCCGGGTGGAGTGCGTTCCGTGGCGCATGAGCCTGTTCGGCACGGGCACGGACCGCGACTGGCTCGGGTTTACGCAGGCCATCCATGTGTCGTGCGCCGCGGCGGCCGCCTGGCGCGCGGTTTCCACGCCCGAGGGGCTCGAGCGCTGGTTCCTGCTGCGCGCCGAGGCGACCACCGCTGATGGCCGCGCCTTGCCGCGCGACCGTGCCCTGGAGCAGGGTGCGTGCCTTCGCCTGACGTGGCCGAGCGTCGCGCAGGCCGATGCCGCGGGCCGCGTGATGCCCGGCGAGGTGAGCGAGGATGACGAGGTCCTGCGCGCGGAGCCGCCCCAGCGGATCCGCCTGTCGTGGTTCGAGGGGAAGGGCTGGGTCGAGTTCCGGATCGCGCCGCGGCCCGACGGCCGCGTCACCGTCGAGCTCGAGCAGCGGATGCACCCGGCGGGGGACTTCCGGCAACTCGAGTCCGCCTACGTCGGCTGCCACGCCGGTTGGGCGTTCTTCCTCGCAAACCTGAAGTGCGTCCTCGAGCACGGCATCGACCTCCGCGAGCGCGCCCCCGACCGCCGCGGCCTGGTCAACGCCTGAGGCCCGAAATCCGCTCCCGGTTGCCCTGGCGCCGGTTTGCGCCGACGCGGTCCCGGGAACCGATGCCCGCACGCCTTACGATTCCCGCATGTCGGCATCGACCGATGCTCCATCGCGCGGAACCCGCTGCTGGTGGTGCGGCACCGACCCGGTGTACGTGACGTACCACGACACGGAGTGGGGCGTGCCGGTCACCGGTGACAAGGCGCTCTTCGAGAAGCTGGTGCTCGACGGGTTCCAGGCAGGGCTGAGCTGGATCACGATCCTCCGCAAGCGCGCGGCGTTCCGGCGTGCGTTCGACGGGCTCGACCCCGCGAAGGTCGCGCGCTACGGCGCGCGCGACGTGGCGCGGCTCCTGCGCGACGACGGCATCGTCCGGAGCCGCGCGAAGATCGAGGGCGCCATCGCGAACGCCCGCGCGTGGGAGCGCGTGATGGAGCAGGGCGGCCGCGGCGCGTTCCGCGACCTGCTGTGGCGGCACGTCGATCACCGGACCATCGACAGCCGGCCGGCGGTGCACATCCGCGCCTTCTCCGAGCCCGGTCGGTAGTAGACGCCGGCGTGGATCACGCCCGAGTTGCGGCCGCTCTGGTGCGCGCCGACGTGCGCTTCCTTCTCGATGACGACCACGGAACGGT
>JBEIHL010000662.1:0-2992 GCA_040381375.1 Opitutaceae bacterium | reverse complement strand
GCCTCCGCGAATCAGAAATTTGGACATCATGGCAAACCCTTAGAATCGTCCGCTTACGCCCGCGCTCAGCCGCGTGCCGTAGACTTCGCTCATGATCACGCGGCCGGGATCGTCGCCCGCATACCACGAGGCCCACTTGTTGAACGCGTTCACGACATCCACGAAAACCGTGAAACGCCGGCTGAAGCGATACTGCGCATTGAAATCCCAGGTCTCCACGTCCGTCACCCGCTGCCGCGCCCAAGGGTTCGCGTTATAGGTGTTGAGATAGCCGCTCTTGAAATTGTAGGCGGCGCGCAGCTCGAGGTTGGCGAAACGCCACGATGCCCCGGCGTTCGCCGTCTCGGGAAAGAAGCGCACCAGCTCCGCCTGGCCGCTGTTGTACGTGCCCTCCGTCTCGATGCGCGTGTAGTTGGCAAACACGGACAGCGTGTTGAACGGCTTCAGCAGCCGGCGGAGCTGCTGGGAGTAATTCAGCTCGTAGCCCTCGATCGTGGCCGAGCCGAAGTTGCGCGTCGTGACGAGGTCGAAGTCCGCATAGTCGCCATCGAAGCCGTTGCCGGGCCCGGTCCCGATGATCGCCGTTTCGCTCGAGATGAATTCGGAGAGCTTCTTGTGAAAGTAACTCGCCGAAATCACGCCCACCGGCTCGAAATAATACTCCGCCGAGAAGTCCACGTTGTCGCTGAACTGCGGGCGCAGCCCCGGATCGTTCTGCCGCACCTGGCCCAGGCCTGTCGTCGTGTTATAGGTCACCGTGGTCACCGGATAGAGATCGCCGAAGGCCGGCCGGGCATAGCCGTTCGTGTAACTCGCGCGGAGCAGCAGCCCCCTCAGCGGCTCATAGCGAAAATGCAGGCTCGGGAAAAATTCGCGGTAGCCGCCGTCGCGGGTGACCAGCGTGCGGCCGGGATTGCGCGGATCGGTGATCTGCCCGGTCGCCGACAGGTCGGTCTCCTCGACGCGTACGCCCCCGAGCACTCCGAGCGCCCCGAATTTCATCCGTCCCATGGCATAGGCCGCGTACACATCCTCGGTGATTTCGTTGAACCGCGGTCCGGCAGACACCGTGACCCCCTGCTCCCGAAAGAGACCTGGGTTTGCTTCGAAGAAAGCGCGAAACCGCGGGTAGTCGAAGGAATCGCGCTTCGGATAGAGGCCGTTGAACAGTCCGTAGCCCGGCTCGGGGCGCCGGAACTGCGCGAGGTTGTCATCCGCCGAGCCCGCCACGCCATCGGCGCCGACGTAGTTCCAGCGCGGCTGAAAGACGTCGAGCGTCCGGTGCTGGCCGCGCCAGGTCAGCCCCGACTTCACCTGCAGCCCGAACGGATTCTGCGCGAAGCGTTTTTCGTAGTCGATCTTCGCATTGCCCACCTCCTCTTCGCTGTGCTCGTCGTTCACCGCCCGCAGCGCAGTGTAGTCGGCAAGGTTCCCGCCGAAGCCGATCGTGGTCCCATAGGTCTGCGTGTAGACGGGCCGGTCCCGATTCTCCCGCGTGTCGACCGCGACGCCAAAACGGCCGACGCGCCGGGTCTCGATGAACTGAAACACGAAATCGTATTCCGACGGATTGTGGGATGCCTGGAAGGTCAGCTTCTGATCGCCCGCCCACTTCCGTTCGCCGCCGAACTCGAACTTGTACGTGCGGCCGCGCCGCGCGGTTCCGCCACTCGTATTGACGAAGTTCGCGTGCAGCAGCTCGGTGAACGCATCCGTGAAGCCCGGGGCGACTCCGGCCACCGCGTTGGCCGACGTGCGCGGCACGGCGCCCGTCTCGATCTGGGCCCGGCTGACGACGGAGTAATCCGCGACGTTGATGCTGCTCGACTGGATGTTCCAGTCGGTGCGTTTTTGCTGGAAGGAGAAATACGTCGCCTGAAACCCCGCGAAGAGATCGAAGTCCTCGCGCGGCCGGAAATTGAGCTTGAGCCCGAGCCCGCCGCGCGTGCGCACCGCCTGGTCGTCGAGCGTGCGCGCGCCGGTGTTTCGCTCGTCCACCTGGTTGCGCACCATCTGCACGCGGTCGCGGCTGTTCTCCGTCTCGGCGTAGCTGGCGGAGAACGCGAGCCCCACATCGCGCCGCGCACCCACGCGCGTGAGGTAGCTGAGTGCGCCGGTCGGCGTCCAGGCGCGATCCTCGCGCCGAAACGTGTTTTGATTTAAACCCGCCCGGTAGGTGAAGACCGTGTCCTTGAAATCGAGCGCGGACTTCGTGACGAGATTCGTGGCGCCGCCCACGGAGTCCGCCGCGAGATCGGGCGTGAGCGCCTTCACCAGTTCGATCTCCTTGATGAACTCGGACGGGATCGAATCGACCACTGCGGCGCGATCGCCCTGCGGATTCGCGCCCCCGTAGGCGTTGGACGTGCGCACCCCGTCGACGTTCACCGCGTTCAATTCCGATGGCGTGCCGCGCACGCCGAAGCCGATGATGTCGCCGTTCTCGATGATCGCGCCGACGCCCGGCAGCCGCTGCATGAAGTTGCCGATGTTGCCGTCGGCCACGTTGCCGTAGGCGTCCATCGACACGACGTTCACGACGTTGTCGGCGTTGCGCTGCCGCGTGATCGACGCGGCGTTTCCCTCGCGTTCTCCGACCACCGTGACCGCGCCGAGCTGGTAGATGCCCGACGTCAGCTCGATGTCGCGGCGCACACCCTCGCCGGCGCCGAGCGCGATCGTTTCCGAGCGCGCATCGAGGCCGGCGTACGCGATCACCAGCAGATGGTCACCCGGCGGTAGATTGGAGAACACATAACCGCCGGTGACATCGGTGAGCGTGCGGCGTCCGAGCGCCGGCAGTTCGACCACCGCGCCTTCGAGATTTGCGCGGGTCGCGGCGTTGCTCACGCGACCGGCAATCGAGCCAGAGTCCGTCCGCTGAACCCCCGGCCCCGACGGCGCCGGCAGCGAGGAACGGCGATCCACCGGCGCCGCGATCATGCGCCGGATCCGCCAGGCGCGCGACCCTTCCTCCTGCAGCGAGGTGAGT
>JBEIHL010000661.1:0-2993 GCA_040381375.1 Opitutaceae bacterium | reverse complement strand
GACGAACGGCGTCCACCAGATCCCGAGGTTCAGGTTCCACCCGAGGTCCTTGCGCCAGAGAAACGTCCCGTCGTGGCGATACGCCTCCAGCTTGTAGGTGTCCGGGCTGAAGGCCGGCGTGCCGGGATCGAGCCCGACCGACGGCTGCTTGATGACGAAATCGAGCTTCCCGTCGCCATCGAGATCCGCCAGCGCGACCTTTTGGAACGTCGTGTTCTCGTCCTGGAGCTTGAGGGAGAGGTACGGCCGCACCGGCGTCGCCGCCGGCAGCTCGATGCGTCCGAGTTCGGGGCCCTCCTGCGGCGCACCACCGCGCGGCAGCGCGACCGCCTTGATCCACCAGACATGCGATGGACCGGCAGGCGCGTTCGTATCGACAAAATTGGTACCGGCGACATGCGGGGTCTCGTTGAGCTTCAGCGGCGCGCCGCCCGCCGTCGACCGGTAGAGATTGAAGACGCGGCCGGCGGGATCGTCGGCCAGGAAACGCCAGCCCAGGTAGACGGACGTTTCGCCCGTCCGGAGGGCGACCATGCCACGGTCGAGGCGCTCGGCGGCGCGTCCGAACGGAGCGAAAAAAAGGCATAGCGCAACCACGAGGCCACTGAACCAAGGTGCCAACGGCAACCGCAGATTCCTTCGGTCCACAGGGTGATAAGGATGCTTCATGGCTGCGAAGTACCGGGTCTAAGCCGGAACGACGCAGTGGGGGTGGAGCCGCTTGTCCCCAAGCGGCTGACGTTCGACCGATCCATCTGCAGCGGCTTGATGACAAGCCGCTCCAACTTTCAGTGGTTTCGTCTTCATCGAGATCTGAGAGCTCACTGAATCGTCCCGGTTAAGGCCTCTTTTGTTGCACCTGGTCGAGCCACTCGAAAGCGGGCGTGCGGACGTCCTTGGCAAGCCGGTTGAAGTCGGCCGGCGTTTGGAGCGTGACGTTGGGCAGACCGCGCAGCAGGTCCTTCAGCGCGGGCAGATTCGCGAAGCGGTCGTGCGTGGGGGCGACAATCAGGACGGGCTTCGAGCCGATGCGCTTCAGCACGTCATCATAATCGAACGGCAGCTTCGCCGGCGTGTCGGCATAGAAGCCGAGTCGCGGCAGCAGGCCATGCAGATGCGAGTACATCCGGATCGCCTCGCGGTCACCCGAGGTGCGCAGCGGCGTGATGCCCGCGATCGCCACGATAGCCCGGGGCGCCGGATCCTCGGCCGCCGTCCACAACGCCACCTGTGCCCCGAGGGCGTAGCCGACGAGATAGATCCGGGTCGGATCGATGTCGGGATGATCCTGCATCGCCGCGATCGCCGAACGGGTGTCGGCGACCATCTTGCCCAGCAGCGACCACTGCGGATACCGGCGGTAGAAATCCTTCGCCTGCTCCACCCGCGTGCCGTAACCGATCTGGTCGAACGCGAGCACGGCGTAGCCGCGGCGCGTCAGTTCGACGAACGGCGCGCGCGCCTGGTGCATGTAGCCGCGCGCGTGGTTGAACGCATGCAGCCAGATCACGACCGGACGCTTTCCGGTGCGGCCGTCGACGGGTACGAACAGGTCGGCTTTCACGTTCACACCGAGCGGCACGGTGACTTCCTTGAAACTCTTGTCCGCCGGCGAAGGCGAAATGGCGCGCATCCAGCCGTCGCTCACGAGCACGCGCCCCTGGTCGTGCGTCGGCCGCGCGAATGGCACCTGCGGGGGCGTCACGCCCAGCGCCCAGCGTAACGGATCGCCGGATACCGGCGGCGCGGCCTTCGTGCCGGTGGCCGACTTCCACCCCTCGAAGGTGTAGCCGAAGATGAAGTTCTCCTGCACCGGTGCCTTGCCCCGGCCAAAGACGTGGTCGAAGAAATCGAAATACACCTCGAGGTCGTCCGCGGTCGTCGCATGCAGGCCGGGCCGCAGCCGGAACTGGGCGTTCTCCGGCTGGCCGACAAACTCGTACACGCGGCGCAACGAGCGGAAGTGCTCCTCGAAACCGACCACGGTGTTGGCCGACTCGGTGAACGCCGAGTTGATCAGCACACCGCGCGGCGCGATCAGCGCGAAGAGCGTGTTCATGTCGAACGGGAGCTTGTCCTCGTTGCCGATGAAGAAGCGCAGCCGCGGATGAAACCAGTGCGGGTTCACCGTGGTGATAATCTCCGCCGTCTCGCTGCCGAAGGGATCGTTGGTGTAGCGCCACGGCGTCGCCTCGCCGGTGTTGCCGCCCGACGCCACCACGGCGCCGATCCGCTCGTCGAACGCCGCCGCGAAGACGGAGGACTTCCCGTTGCGTGAGTGCCCGCTGAGCGCAATCTGCGTGGGATCCACCTCCGGCAGCGTCACGAGGTAGTCGATCGCCCGGCTCGCCGCCCACGCCCAGCGGGAAAGCACCGTGAAGTCGTAATCCGGATACACATCGACGAAACCCTCCGAGTCGTCGCCCTCGCCGTAATACGGATCGGTGCCGTGATAAATGCAGCCGACGTAGCCCCGCGCCACCGCGCTCGCCGCCCAGGGCCGCGAGCGGTTGTGATTGGTCAGAAAGACCGGCCGTTTCTTCGCCCCGGGGGGAATGAGCAGTTGGATCCGCAAGGTCGCCCGGTGTCCGGGCCCGAACTCCAGCCGCACATCGCGGACGGTGACGTCGCCTTCTTTCCGCTCGCGGGTCACGACCGCGCGGAGGTTGTCCGGCGCCGGCGGAAACCGGCCGGTCATCCAGTGCTGGAGCTGCGCCTTGATTTCCTCGCGCCGCTTCTTCCAGTCGTCGCGGGTCTTCACGCCGGCGAGCGGGTCGGGCAGGAACGGGTTCGACGGCATCGACGCGAAGTCCGGCGGCAGTTCACCCGTGCGCCGCTGCCACTGTTCGAACGTGTGATCGTGGATATTGATTCGGCCGTCACGCGGCATCCGGGTCGGCTCGAGCACCTTCAAGGCCTCGAGATTGGCGCGT
The DNA here is from genome assembly GCA_040381375.1 of Opitutaceae bacterium. Classification (GTDB taxonomy): domain Bacteria; phylum Verrucomicrobiota; class Verrucomicrobiia; order Opitutales; family Opitutaceae; genus ER46. The sequence continues at coordinate 60 of JBEIHL010000661.1, read as the reverse complement.
CGACGCGCCTCGGCGGCGGCATCAGCACCGCGCCCGACGGCGGGCGAGAGCACGGCGGCG
>JBEIHL010000660.1:0-2995 GCA_040381375.1 Opitutaceae bacterium | reverse complement strand
GGGGCCGTCCTTGCGCAGCAGGGTTCCGTTGGCGAAGATCGAGAAACCGCGCGCCCACGACGGCAGGAAAATCAGCGCCTGCTGGTAGTTGAGCTCGGTACCGGAAAGGCTCATCGATTCCCCCAAGTTCGCCGTGCTGCTGACATTCCAACCCAGATACTCGGAGTCGAGGCCATACTCCGCCAGGAGAGCGGCGTCGGCCCGCGAGGTGCGGGCCAGAAACGCCCCGGCGATGTCTTTGTGGTAATAGGAAAGCGAGATGACGCCGCTCGACGTGAAGTAATACTCGAGCGAAACCTCGTAGTTGTCTGCCGTCCACGGCCGCAGTTTCGGATTGCGCATGACGATCGTGCCGTCGTCCTGAGCGGCCGTCGCGGTGTTCTCCTGCACGTCCACGTTGGGCACGACGTTGTTGAAGTTGGGCCGGCCCAGCGTCCGGGCGTAGCTGAGCCGAAACTGCAACGCCGACGAGACACTGAATGTGCCGTTCACGCTCGGATAGTAGTCATCATACGAGTTGCCGGCCACGGCGCCGCGTTCCTTGTACTGGAGGCGCGCCACCTCGAGCGCGTTGGTCGTGATCGCGACGGGTGCGCCCGCGGCGTTGCGGAGGAGATTTCCCGCGGCATCGCGCTGAAAATGCGCCTGGCGGTCGAGCAACCGCCCCCGGCCCAAATTGTCGGTGTGCTCGAACCGCACGCCGCCCAACAGTCGGAGGCGGTTCTCCAGCAGGCGAATCTCGCCCTGGACATATGCGGCGGTGATTCGCTCGCGGATCCGTTCAGAGTTGGTCATGCGCGAGATGAACGCCGTGGGTTCGACGAGCACGAAGTATTCAGGCCGCTGGCGAAAGAGTTCATTGAGCGCCCACAAGTCCGGAAACTCAACTTCGGGCGGCACCCCTGATCCCTGATCAATTCGCGTGTAGACCTTGTCGGCGAAGGGACCGGCCGCATCGTCCGCCGTGTTCGCCACGCGATCGGCACCGACGAACGTCCAGGTGGGCGTATAGCCGCGCCGATCCAGGGTCCGCTCGCGCGCCGATCCCCCCACCTGCACCGCTGCTGGCAACCGCCCGAGCGTCAGTTCGCGGCGCGCGCTGAAATTGGCGGAGAGAATCTCGTCGCGCCCGCTGCGCGGTGCCGCGGTCACATTCGTGATCCGATAGCTGGCCAGCTTGGTCCAATCGACCAGCGCGCCGGCCGGGTTCCGCACTTCCACCACCCGCGGCGCGAACGGCATGGCGCTGAAGCCCTCGAATCGCACCGTCGGCGCGACGATCGCCGTCCCGGCGGAGCGGAGCGCGCCCTTCTCCGTGTCCGCATACGTGTTGTTTGAAATGGCATAGGCTCCCAGCAGGTCGAGCTGCCACGGGCCGCGTCGGAATTTTCCGGAGAGCTTGAAGTGATCGGTGTCGCCGTAGACATCCACATAGATCTGTTGGTGGGTGAGCGCTCCGCCGCCCGCGCGACCCTGCGTGAAGTCCGGACTGTACGCGACCGGAAGGGTGCCCACGTTGACGGCCAGGCGATTGTTGTAAGTCTTCTGGTCGTTGGACGCGTAGCTATAAGAGGCGGACAAGGTCAGGGATTCCCACGGTCGCCAGTCCAGGCCCCCCGAAAAAGTCTGGCGGCGCGTCTCTCGCGGATCATCGGTCGTTCGGAACTGCCGCACATAGGGGGCCGTCTGGCTGCCGCCGTTCGCCGGCGTGTATTCATACGTCATCAGCGGACCGTAGAGCGATCCGAACTGATCCGAGAGCGTGGAGCCGAGCGTGAAGCCGAAATCCTTCGTCACCGGATTCACGTAGGAGAATTCGTAGCCAGGCCGGACGCGGCGGGCTTCACGGCCGAAGAAGGCCGGGCTCTTCCCGAGCGAGAAACTGGAGTGCTCGAATTGCGACCATTGCAGCAACGTGCCGAAGGTGAGCTGGGGTTTGCTGCGCTCGAACGCGGACTTGCTGATCAGGTTGATGGAGCCGCCGAGAAAATCGGCCGACATGCTCGGAACCGGCGACTTGGTCACCTCGATCCGGGAGATATTGGTGGTGCTGATCTGTTGCATGGTCACCGCGCGGCTCATCGAGCCTGCACTGGCACCCGCGCCCGGCAGGCTGGTCCCGTCGAGGTTGATGGGCGTGAAATCGGGGTCAAAGCCGCGCACCGAAATCTGAAACGCATCGCCGGCGGCTTCGTTGGCGATGTTGACGCCCGGCATGCGCTTCACGAATTCGCCCAGGTTGCCCTCGCTGATATCACCGAACGCGTCGGCCGCCATCACCTGCCTGATGTTGGCCGCATACCGCTGCTCGTTGATCGCGAGCGACTCCGCGTCCATTTCCCTCGTCGCCGCCACGGTGTATTTTTCGAGGCGGATCGTCTTTCCGTCGGTCCCGTATCTCGCGCCGCTGGTGAGGCTGACATCCCGACGGACGGACTTCCCCGGCTCCACGCGAACGACGAATTCCTGCGGCTCCATTCCCGTGTAGGAAACGCGGAGCGTGACCTCCCGGCGGTCCGCCTCCGCAAACTGAAAATATCCCGACTCGTCGGTGAATAGGGCCAGGCCGGTGCCGACCACCTCGACGCGCGCGTTATTCAGGTAGTCGCCCGACACGGCATTCTGCACCCGTCCCTCGATCACCGCGGTTGGTGGCTGCGCCGCCAGCAAACCAACGGCCGTCAGCAGCAAAACGATCATGCGAGGGCCCCGCCGGCACGGGGACAACCGGCGGAGGAGACGCAATAACTCGTTCGAGAGAACCGGACCCTGTTTTCGCGGTGGCAAGTTGGCATTCATGGTCGGAGCGGTGGGCAGCTACAGTGAGGTACGACCCGACGGCACTAAGGGTCCTGTTGCGGTCCGGTACTAACCGGAATTTCTGGTCATACCGTGTGACCAAAGTGGCGGTTCGCGTTTGAATTCAGCCAGGGAACGCCTAAGGGGTTGGCCAAGTCTGCGCCCGCTGGAATCCAATTCTCGGTGCGATCGGATG
>JBEIHL010000659.1:0-2995 GCA_040381375.1 Opitutaceae bacterium | reverse complement strand
GCGCCGGCCAGCTCGACGATCTTCGGGCCAGCCTGAAGAAGTAACGTTTTCCCTCGCCCCGCGCTCCTCCCAGCGCGGGGCTTTTTCTTGCCCGCGTGCGTCCGCCTGCAACTCCACCCTGGGCGCACCCCGGCACCCGCCGGAGGCCTCCGTTTTCCCCATGGCCACGACGATTCCCCTCGTCCTCGTTTGCTGCGCGGCCCTCGCCTTCGCATTCGCCGCCATCTCGCGCGCAGCCGGACAAAATCCCGGACCATTCTTCGAGATGGAATCCGCGCTCGATACGTTCTTCAGTCCCGCCACTCGCACGCTGTGTCTCGGCGATTTCACCGTCGCCAGCAACGTGATTACTCCACTTGCCCGGACCCAGCTCGGCTTCGACCCGCGCCTGAATTTCATCCCACCGCGCGCGGCCAAGAAGGGATCGAACGTGTTCGAGGTGATCGAGACTGTCTGGCTCGAGCAGGGCTGAACGCAAGCGACCCGCATTGCGGCCCCCCGGGAGCGCGGACGCCCTCGTCCGCATTTCCCAACGCTGTCGGACGGGTCGTCCGCGCTCCCAGAAAATCCCCCGCTCCCCTTCAGGCCGGCTGCACCCAACCCTTCGCGCGCTCGAGGGCGCGATTCCACTCCTCCAGCAGCCGGGCCATCTCGGACATTGGACGCTGCGGCTCGAACCGCGTATCGACGGCCCAATTACGCGTGATGTCGTCACGACTTTCCCAGTAGCCCACCGCCAGGCCCGCGAGGTACGCGGCGCCGAGCGCGGTGGTCTCGACGCTGCGCGGGCGCACCACCGGTGTGCCGAGCAGGTCGGCCTGAAACTGGAGCAGCGTCGCACTGCGTGAGGCGCCGCCGTCGACCCGGAGTTCGCGCAGGGCCAGCCCGCTGTCCTTTTCCATGCAGGCAATCAGGTCCGCTGACTGCAACGCGATCGCCTCGATCGCCGCGCGGCAGAAGTGCGCCCGATTGGTCCCACGGGTCATGCCCACCGCCGTGCCGCGCGCATAGGGATCCCAATGCGGCGCGCCGAGGCCCGCAAACGCCGGGACGAGAAACAGGCCGCCCGCATCCGGTACCGAGGCCGCGAGGGCGTCGACCTCCTGCGCCGATTTGACCAACTGCAGTTCGTCACGCAGCCACTGGATGGCGGCCCCCGCCACAAAGACGGAGCCCTCAAGGGCGTACTCCGTCTTGCCGCCCACGCGCCACGCGACCGTCGTCAGGAGATTGTTCCGCGACGGCACCGCCTGCTCACCCGTGTTCATCAGCAGGAAGCAGCCCGTGCCAAAGGTGTTCTTCGCCATGCCCGGCGCAAAGCAGGCTTGCCCGAAAAGCGCGGCCTGCTGGTCGCCCGCGATCCCGGCGATCGGTGCGCCGGCCGGATACAGATGGCTGCTGACGTGTCCGTACACTTCCGACGAGGAACGGACCTCGGGCAGCATCGAACGCGGCACGCCGAACAGTTGCAGCAGTTCCTCGTCCCAGTCGCCGCGGTGCAGGTTGAAAAGCAGCGTCCGCGACGCATTGGTCGCGTCGGTCACGTGTCGCTGGCCCGACGTGAGCTGCCACAGCAGCCAGGTGTCGACGGTGCCGAACGCCAGCCGGCCCGCCTCAGCCCGCGAACGTGCGCCCGGAACGTGGTCCAGAATCCAGCGGATCTTCGTGCCGGAGAAATACGGATCGATGCGCAGGCCGGTCTTCGCGGCGACGCCGGCTTCCGCGCCGTCGCGCTTGAGTTGGGCGCAGAAATCCGCGGTTCGCCGATCCTGCCAGACGATCGCGTTGTAGACGGGCCGGCCGGTGTCCCGGTCCCACACGAGGGTCGTCTCACGCTGGTTGGTGACGCCCACGGCCGCGATGTCGTGACTCGTCAGGTTGGCCTGCGAAAGCGCTTCCACCGCGGTCGCATTCTGGCTCGACCAAATGGCAAACGGATCATGCTCCACCCAGCCGGGCTGCGGATAGAGCTGGGGAAATTCCTTCTGGGCCACGGCGACCACGGTGCCGGCCCGGTCAAAGACGATCGACCGCGAACTCGTGGTGCCCTGGTCGAGGGCGAGGACATAGTTGGTTTTGCTCATGGCAGGATCAGTCGGTTGGAGTGGGCTCAGATTCCGAGCAGCTTGAACAATTGCGCGCCGGCCACGCCGCCGACGATCGGCGCCACGACTGGCACCCAGGCGTAGCCCCAATCGGAATCACCCTTGCCCGGAATCGGCAGCACCGCGTGCGCCAGCCGCGGCCCGAGATCACGCGCCGGATTGATGGCATAGCCCGTTGGCCCGCCCAGCGAAAGACCGATGGAAAACACCAGCAAGCCCACCAGCGCGGGACCAAACCACAGGTTGACCGTGGCCGCCCAGGCCGCCTGGTCAGCGGCGGCGCCGGCGGCCACGCGTCCGAAAGTGAGCACCACGAATACCAACACCGCTGTGCCGATGGCCTCCGTCACGAACGCCGGCACCAAAGCGCGCACCGCCGGCCCGGTCGAGAAACACGCCAGCTTGGCGCCCGCATCCGCCGTCGGTGCCCAGTGGGCAAAGTAGGCCAGGAAGACCAGCACTGCACCCACGAACGCGCCCGCGATCTGCGCCGCGATGTAACCGGGCACGAGGCCCCACTCGAAGCTACCGACGCTGGCGAGCGCGACGGAGACCGCCGGATTGAGATGCGCACCGGAGACGCGGCCCACCGCATAAACGGCGAGCGCCACCGCGCAGCCCCAGCCGGCCGTGATGCAGATCCAGCCAGCGGAATTGGCTTTGGTTTTGGCCAGGACAATGTTGGCGACCACGCCATTGCCGAGGAGGATAAGCAGTGCGGTGCCGACACCTTCGGCCAGATAGGGGTTCATGCGAGGGGTTGGGAGGGGTTGCGAAGAACGCCTCCGCATCGAAGCGATCCCGCCCGCCGCGACAATCCCGCAATGCGAGCTCCGCCCGAAAATTTGCGCGCATCGCAAGGCGCACCACCCGCCACGGCAGACCGACTG
>JBEIHL010000658.1:0-3009 GCA_040381375.1 Opitutaceae bacterium | reverse complement strand
GTGGAGGTTGTAGGTCACCTCGTCGGCCTCGACCCGGATGAGCGTCGGCTCCACGGCGTTGATCGCCAGGTGCAGTTCGTCCGCGTTCACCCCGGCGGTTTGCGCCGGAAAAAGTTCCCGGAACCGTGGCTCGAAGCAGCGCCAGAACGCCCGGCTGCGCGCGACCTGGTTCTCCCACAGTCGGCTCTGCGATTCGTGCATGGCCATGCCAGCGTGGATACCCAACGCCGTGCCGAGGTGGGCCGCCGGCAGGCCCTGTTCGTAGAGCCCGTGCCCGGTCTCATGAATCGAACCGAACAGCGCATCCAGCGGCTGGTCCTCGCGGTAACGCGTCGTCATGCGCACGTCACTGCCCCACCCGGAACAGAAAGGGTGCAGCGAAACGTCGATCCGGCCGCGCTGGTAGTCGAAGCCGATCCGTTCCGTCACCTCGCGCAGGAAAGCTAGCTGCCCCTCGGCCGGAAAGCCCTTCAGCTTCGCGGCCGCCTGCCGCGCCGCCTCGGCCCGCGGCGAACGCGTGATGTCCCGCACGAGCGGTACCAAGTCGCGCTTCAGCTCGGAAAAGAGCCGGTCGACCACCGCGGCCGTCAGACCCGGGTCGTGCTCGTCGAGCATGTAGTCGTAGGGCGCGTCTCCACGTCCCAAATACGCCGCTTCCCGGCGGGCCAGATCGAGGTTCTTCTCAAGCACGGGCCCGTAGCTTGCAAAGTCGTCGGCCGCCCGCGCCCGCGCCCACGCATGATAACCGCGGCTGCCCTGCGTCGCCTTTTCCCGCACGAAGTCCGCGGGGAGCCGGGTCGCCCGGTCGTAATCCCGGCGCGCCTGCCTCACCACCGCGGCCTGGTCGCCCGTCAACGCGGCGGGGTTGGTCTCGAGCCCCGCCAGCGCCGCTCCGATCCGCGGGTCGCTGTCGGCCGCATGCTGCACCTCGGCCATGACCGCGAGCTGGGCCGCCCGCTGGTCGGCGGCTCCGGGCGGCAGGTTGACCTGCTCGTCCCAGCCCAGGAGATCGCTCACCGAACCCAGCGTACGGGCTCGCTGGATACGTTCCACCAGTTCCGTAAAAAGTGCGGGTGCAGTCACGGGCCCCAATCAACCTTTCCCGCCCGACGACGCCAGAACGTTGTGCAAAATCCCATTCCGACCCAAGAATCGGTGGCGCCCGCGCGGCCTCGGAGATGTCCTACACCTTCGCGCTATTGTCGCACTTGAAGTGAACCTGCGACCGCCGCAGCACGTGGTGCCGCAGCGCGGACGTCTGCGCCGGGTCGCGCCGCTGAATCAGATAACGCTGCTGCGCCTGCGCTTCTTCCGCCGCCGCGAGAGCCGCCACGCTGAGCATCGCCTCCGCCTTCGCGGGCAGGCGCACGCCCGGGAATCCGGCGTGGCGGGCAAGCCAGACCACGGTGTCGCGCAGCGGATCGATCGAAGAGGAGTTCATGATGCGCCCCGAACGTTGAGCAGCGGGCGCCGCAACGCAACCGCACAGCGGGGGCGGACGGCGAGCCGAGTCGCGACCTCATTCCTTCGCCAGCGCGGTCTGCCAGGCGGCTTCGCTGAAGCCGGCCCGCGCCCACCCCGGGCCGACGAGAAAGGGCCGCTTGATGAGATTGCCGTTCGCCGCCAGCAGCGCGAGGGCCTCCGACTCGGACAAGCCGGGAAGTTTCTCGCCCAGCTGCTGCTCGCGGTAATCTCGGCCGGACGTGTTGAAGAGTTTCCGCACGTCGCCCTCGTGCGCGGCCAACGCGGCGCGCAACGCCGTGACTGGCGGCGGCGTCTCGCGGATCGCGCGCTCGGCGAATGGCCGGCCTTGCGCACGCAGCCACTTCGTCGCCTTCCGACACGAATCGCAGGTGGAGAGAGTGTAGACGGTCAGCATGGCAGGTTCCGGTGGCATCACTTCACCCAGCTCGCATCCTCGATCACGAACTGCCAACGACCGCGATACTGCCCGAGCTTGCCGAAGAATCGAATCGTCGCGCCCTCCGGATACTCCTGACGCAGCCGGTTGCGCAGCGGCTCGTCGAAACTCCAGAGATCAAACGTCTCGCCGCGAAACACGACCGCGTGCCGGCTGCCCGGCGCGATCTGACCTTCGACGCGCAGCATCTGGCCGACGAATTTGTCCGCGCGCAGCGACGTCCCCGCCGGAATCGCCTGCGTCGTCGCCGCAATCCCGGCGAAATCGAGCTTCGAGAAATCGATCCGGGCGTTCGGCGCCGTCGCGTCCTCGACCGACGCTTTCTGCAACGCGATCCATCGGTCGGCCCGGCCGTCCTTCACGGTGGTGAACCGCGCGGAGATCGGAAAATGATCGGAGAATCCGCTGCCCGTCTGGCCGTCCCCGGACCAGCGCACCGGCATTCCAGTCAGGTCGACGTTCAAACCGGGAAATTTCGCCACCGCGAAGGAATTGTCCACGTACTGGACCCCGCGATAATCGTACAGGCCGCGCGACACGATCAGGTGCATCAGCGTGCCCCATTCGCCGCGGAACGTGTCGCTGCCGCGTTCCGCGGGCGGCAACTCGTACCAAAGGTTGTAGAGGTCACGCTGCTTGCCGCGCACCGCCAGCTCATTGCCCTGCGAGCCGAGCACGTCGTTGAGCCCCGTCACCTTCATCTGCGGATAACGCTGCTTGTGGTTGTACTGGGAATTGAAATCTCCGCCCAGGATGAGGTCCGCATTGGGATCCTCGCGCAGGATCTCGTCGACTCGCGCGCGGAGGGTGCGGGCATTCGCCACCCGCGACTCTTCCGTCCCCGGATCGCTCGCGCCTGATTTCCAGTGGTTCGAAAACACGTACAGCGGCGCGCCATCGACCTCGACCAGCACCTCGAGGATCGCGCGGGCGTCGCGCGTGGGATGGGAGCGGGCCGCCTTGACGGGAAAGCGCGTGAACACCGCGTTCTTGTGCTCGAGCCGCCGGCCGCCGCTCGCGGTGTTCGTGTTCTCCGCCACCACCAGCCGATAGTCGGTGATGCCGCGATCCGCGAGCGCCTTGGCGAG
>JBEIHL010000657.1:0-3022 GCA_040381375.1 Opitutaceae bacterium | reverse complement strand
GCGGTCGACGTGCTGCGGGCGGCGCGGGCGGCGGGCGCGAAGACGTCGGCCGACGTCGTCAGCGAGAATAGCGACCGATTCGCCCGCGTGGTGCGTCCGGTGCTGCCGGAGGTCGACTATCTGTTCCTGAACGAATTCGAGATCGCGCAGGTCACGGGCATCGCCACGACACGCGACGGCGTCGTCGACCCGGCGGCAGTCGCCCGCGCGGCGGCCGAGATGATCCGGGGCGGCGTGCGCGAGTGGGTCTTCGTGCATTTTCCCGCGGCGGTGCTCGCGTGCGGGGCGCGCGGAGAAGTCGTGTGGCAACCATCCGTGAGGGTGCCGGCGTCATTCATTCAGGGAGCGGCGGGAGCGGGCGACGCGTTTGCCAGCGGCGTGCTCTATGGCTTGCACGAAGCGTGGCCGATCCCGGAAGCCTTGAAACTCGGCGTCTGCGCCACGGCGGCTTCGCTTGGGCATCCCACCTGTTCTGAAGGTGTCGGTTCGCGTGCCGCCTGCCTCGCGCTGGCGGACCGCTTCGGTTTCAACGCGCCCGTTATCACCTGAACGACCGGGCGCACAGTGGGTCTGGGCAAATCGTGGATCGAAAGGAGTCAGGTCTCGCCGCGAAGAGAAACGAAGCATGTTGCAGCCAGACCCTGTCGCTCGGCCCCTCAGTCGCTGATGCCGTATAGATACCCTGGATACCGCCAGGGGGGCACGTTCTTCGCCCCGTCCCGCTTGATCAGGGTGATGCGTTCGGCGTCCTCCGCGGCGAGCTGCGCGAGTTTCGCCGGATCGAGCAATGGATCGCCGGTGGCCTGCCGCCATTGCTGCAGCGCGGCGAGCAGGCGATCCCGTTCCCCGGCATATTCCGGCCGGTCGGCGAGATTCACGCGCTCCGCCGGATCCGCCTGCAGGTCGTAGAGCTCGACCGGCGCGCCTTTGCGCCAGGTGGCGTAGGCGACCGCCACGCCCGGCGGCGCCGCATCGATCTCGGCCTGCGAGGGCCCTACGTCCAACAGCGCCTGTGACGTATAGTACTCCTCGATCGGATTCCGCGGGCGCGAAAGGAGGCTGAGGATCAGCTTGAAGCGGTCGTCCCGGACCGATCGTTGCGGGAAGAGCAGCGACGGCCCCGGGAACGGATGGCTGGTGTTCCACTCGGCAAAGACATAGCGCCGGGCCTCCGTCCCCTCGGCCGGGACCAGCAGCGAAATGCCGGGAAGATTCTCCGGACGCGGCACGCGCGCGAGCTCGAGTACCGTCGGCAGCAGGTCCACGATGGAGACGAGTTCGCGGCGCACGCCCCTCTCGCCGCGCGGCCATTTCAACACCAGCGGCACTTGGAGGCCGAGTTCGTAGCACGTCGTCTTCCCGCGGGAAAACTGGGGCCCGTGGTCGCCGAGAAAAATGACGACGGTGTCGCCGGCCAGGCCGGCCCGCTCGAGTTCGTCCAACAAAAGCCCCACCCCGGTGTCGAGCCGCTCGACCGAGTTGTAGTAGTTCGCGGCGATCGTGCGAAGGCGCTCCGTCCCGATACCCACCGTCGGCGGCATGTTTGCCTCCGCCGCAGTGAGGGGAACGGCCGGCACCCCGTGCGATTGCCGGAGAAACGGCGTGTGCGCGTCCGCGAAGTTGACCATCAGAAAGAAAGGTCCGCCACCCTCCATGAACTGCCGCGCCACGACCGCGGTGGTGTGCACATCGCGACTGCGAAAATTGATGTACTTCGGGTCGTCCCACACAAAGTCGAACGGAAACGCGTCCTCCGGGTGCACATGCAGCTTGCCAAGCCGGCCGGCGCGGTACCCCGCCGCCTTCAGCAGCGCCGGCATCGTCGGCCAGCGGCGTATCATCCGGAATTGGTGGGTCGCCAGCCCAATCTGCCCGTGTTGGTGCGGGTACAAGCCGGTGAGCAGGCTGGCGCGCGAGGGACTGCAGACCGATTGAGTCACGAAGGCCCGCTCGAACCTCACTCCTTCGGCCGCGAGCCGGTCGATTCGCGGAGTCCGGGCCACCGGGTCGCCGTAACAGCCGATCTGCGGCCCCACGTCCTCGCCCACGATCAACAGTATGTTGGGCCGCGGCTGGGATCCGGCCCCGCGGCCCGGATCTCCTGCGCCGGTCATCGTCGCAACCATCCCGACCCCAAGCAGCCCAATCGCAGCGCGCGCGAGACGGGAAATGCAATTCCGTCGCCCTTGGCGCCAAACAGAAAAATCGCCGGCCGGTGGGATTCCGAACATCTCCTCAAGCCAAGAACAGGCGATGGGGAAGGAGCAAGACTTGCTCAAAGCTTTCCAAACACCTCAAAGCTTTCCAAACACCTCAGGCCTCACCATCTTCCCCCATTCGGAGACGCATGGCGCTGGAATGTAAGCGATCAGCTTCGATAGGACGACGCGGCGGTTCCCGCGCGAAGCGAAACGATGCCAGCACGGCTCCGCGACGTGGTGGCACGCCATTGCTCTGCACCGCCACGATCCGACGGATGTCTCCAATGCCTGCCCCTCCCAGCAACTCGACACGAATTCCTCCGCTCCACCTCCTACATCAGGGTGACGGTGAGGCCTGAGGTGTTCGGTTTGGCTCCGACGTGTCGGACTGTAGACTTAACCGAGACGGCGACGCAGAGACGTGAGCGCGAGCACCGCAAGGCCGAAGAAAGCGACATTGGAACCGCCGTCCGGAACACCCGAGGCACCCGAGGCGGCGATGCCAAACTCGCCTACGGCGCCGCCACCAGAGCCCTGGGCAAACGTCACGATGATGGAAGAGATCGTGTCGCCACCCGTGCCGTAAAAGCCGAAGTAATTCGCGCCCGAGGCCCCCGCAGTCAGTTGGGAGACCGGAACCCCGCCCGAGGTCGCGGTAATGTTAAAGGTGGAAAAAGCGTCGGGCTCTGCGTAAAAATAAAATGCCCCCGTTCCAGCGGGCAGGGTGAGCGTGATCGATTCGTCGGAGGTGTTATAAACATCACCCGTGTAGCCGTGGCTCCAAGTGGCCCAACCGCTGCCGATCTCCGCTAGGGTTAGAG
>JBEIHL010000656.1:0-3025 GCA_040381375.1 Opitutaceae bacterium | reverse complement strand
TATCTCCGGCGGGAGTGGGGGCACACGGCTTCGCCCGTCGATCCCGAACACGTGAAGGCGATTCGCGCCGCGACGGCCGGGCACACGGATGCGTGGAGCCCGGAGGAATTGAACGCGTTTCGCTAGGCGCGAAAGATCAGAAATGTTTTGCCTGGGGGCGCAGAAGAGACGGGAAGAACCACGAAACACACGAATCACCCGAAAATTGACCGGCCTTTTTTTCGTGTGATACGTGTGTTTCGTGGTCTCCCTCCTCGGTGGTCTCCGGTAGATTGATCAATTACCCAAGTGTCTTGCCCCATGAAGATTTCATTTCGCTTGCTAGTGTTTGCTTTGGTGGTGGTGGCCTCATCGACCGCCGCCGAGCGGCTCGATCGGGAAAACCTGCTCGCGTACCGCTCCGCGTCCGGCGCCGTGGTTCCGGTCAAGACGCCGGCCGACTGGCTGCAGCGCCGGGCGGAGATCGTCGGCGGCATGCAGTCCGTCATGGGGCCGCTGCCCGGAAACGCGAAACGCGTGCCGCTCGACGTCAAGGTCGAGAGCGAGACGGATTGCGGCACCTATGTTCGCCGCGAGATCACGTACACCTCCGAACCCGGTTCCCGGGTCCCGGCCTTCCTTCTCCTGCCCAAGGACGTGCTGGCCGGTCGGCGGCAGGCGACGGGCGTCCTGGCGTTGATGGAGACGAACAACGTCCTGGGCCACCTGGCCGTCGTCGGACTCGGCGGAGACAAGCTGGTGCCGGGGCGGAATTACGGCGAGGAGCTGGCGAAGCGCGGCCATGTCGTCATCGCGCCGCCGTATCCACATCTTCGAGACTACAAACCCGACCTGAAAGGCCTCGGCTACGAGAGCGGGACGATGAAGGCGATTTGGGACAACATCCGCGCGCTCGACGTCCTGGAGTCGACGCCGGGCGTTTCACCGCGGGGCTTCGGCGCGATCGGTCACTCGCTCGGCGGCCACAATTCGATTTACACGGCGGTGTTCGACGCCCGGATCAAGGCGGTGGTGTCGAGCTGCGGTTTCGATTCCTACCTCGACTATTACGGAGAGCGGCGGGACGAGGTGTGGAAGCCGGGCAAGGGCTGGACGCAGGACCGTTACATGCCGCGCCTCGCGTCCTATGACGGACGGCTGCGGGAGATCCCGTTTGATTTTCACGAGCTGATCGGTGCTCTGGCGCCGCGGGCGTTTCTCGCGGTCTCGCCGCTGGGTGACTCGAACTTCAAGTGGCGCAGCGTCGATCGCGTGATCAGCGCGGCGCGGCCGGTTTACGCACTGCACGGCGTCGCGGATCGTCTGGCCGTCGAGCATCCGGATTGCGCGCATGACTTCCCGACTGCGATGCGCGAGCAGGCCTATCAGTGGCTCGAGCGATTTCTTAAGTGACTGATCGCCGCTAGGCGAATCGGTCCGGCGGCTGCACCCCAACCCCTCAGGAGCGGAAAAACCACCCCATGCTCAGCACCATCGGATTGATCGGCGGACTGGGATTGCTGGTCGTGCTCACGATGCGCGGCATGAACCTGCTGGTCGCCGCGCCGATCTGCGCGGCCTTCGTCGCTTTGCTCGGCGGCGTGCCCCTCCTGCCGCAACTCGTGACCACGCCGGGCGGCGCGGACTTCGTGACGAACTACATGGGCGCATTCTCTGGCTTTCTGAAATCGTACTATCTCGTCTTCGTGATGGGCGCGATTTTCGGCAAGGTGATGGAGGACAGCGGAGCGGCGGCCAGCGTCGCCAAGTGGGCGGTCGATCGCTTCGGGCCCGGTTCGGCGCTGCTCGCGATCGTCACGGCCTGCGCGGTGATGACCTACGGGGGCGTGAGTCTGTTCGTCGTCGCGTTTTCGGTCTATCCGCTCGCGCTCAATTTATTCCGGACGGCCAATCTCCCCCGGCGGTTCATTCCCGGCGCGCTGGCCTTCGGATCGTGCACGTTCACGATGACGTCGGCAGGTTCGCCTGAGATACAAAACTGGATACCGATCGAGTTCCTGAAGACGACGCCCTTCGCAGGCTGGCGGGTCAGTGCCATCGTGGCGGCGGTGATGGCGGTGCTGGGGTACTGGCTACTGCGGCGCATGATGGCGTCGGCGGTGGCGCGGGGTGAAAGTTTCACGGCTCGCGTGGGCGACCCGACGGCGGAGTCCCGCGCCCTGCCGCGGCCGTGGTTCGCGCTGGCCCCGCTCGTGGCGGTGCTCGCGATCTCGTTTCTGCTGCACGATGCGTTCAAGCAGTCGGCGCTGTTGCTGGCGCTGACCGCGGGCGTGGCGACCTGTTGTCTGCTCAACTGGCGCTACCTGGTCGATTTCTGGGGAGCGACGGCGCAAGGTGCAGTGGGCGCGCTGATCGCCATCGGCAACACCTGTGCCGTGGTCGGTTTCGGTGGCGTGGCGAAGGCGACGCCGGCCTTTCAGGGGGCGGTCGACCTGATGACGAGCATCCCGGGCAGTCCGCTCACGGGGGCGGCGCTCGCGGTCGCGGTGATCGCGGGGCTGACGGGATCCGCGTCGGGTGGACAAGGCATCGCGCTGCCGATTCTCGCGCCGCACTATCTCGCGCAGGGCGTCGCGCCGGAGGCGCTGCATCGCGTCGTCGCTATCGCTTCTGGTTCGCTCGATTCGCTGCCGCACAACGGCTACGTCGTCACGACGATCCGCTCGGTCTGCGGCGAGTCCCACCGCGATGCGTATGGCGCGGTGGGGGTCACGACGGTTCTCGTGCCGGCCTTGGGCACCGGGCTGGCGATCGTGCTGTTCGGCCTCGGGCTGTGAGGCTTTCGAATCACGGTGCGCGGGTGGCGCAGGCTCCGGCCACCTGAACGGTGTGCACCCGGATCGAGCCATTGAACAGGAAGGCCGGGGAGATCGGGAAGGAGCGGCAGGTTTGATTCCCGGCCTTCCCGGACTTTCGGTTTCAGACTCTCTCGCTCCCGCCCCTGGCACCTATTGTTTCTTTTTCTTGCCCGCCGCCGCACCGGCAATGCGACCGGGCTCGCGGACACCCGTGCCGGTGCGCTGCT
>JBEIHL010000655.1:0-3027 GCA_040381375.1 Opitutaceae bacterium | reverse complement strand
GGTTCCACCCGGCTCGTGTATAACCGGAAGCATCACATCGCCTCCTTCGTGGGCTTCTTCCCCGCAGGCCGGCCGCAGGTTGCGATTTCGGTGATCGTGGACGATGCTGACCACAAGGCGCCGCGGGGTGTCGCCTACGGAGGCCGCGTCGCTGCGCCGTCGTTCAAGCGCATCGGGGAACGTCTCATTGCCATTCGCAACATTCAGGCTCACGCCCAGCCGTCCAAGGACGGTCTCGTAGCCGCCAACCAGGGAGGCCGGCGGTGATCGGCTATCTCGTCCACGACCATCCGCTCATCCACGCGTTCCAGCCGGCGCGCCGCACCCGGCGCGAAGCGCAGGCCGCCAGCCGCATTTTCAAGATGGCCCCGAAACTCTCGGACTACTTTCAGGACGGCGAAACCCTCGCCGTAAAGGGCACGCTTGATCGGCCGATCTCTGGGCTGGCGATCGACAGCCGCCGCGTCGTCCCGGGCACGCTCTTTTTTGCGCTGCCGGGACAACGCGCGGACGGCGCCAGTTACATCGACGAGGCCGTGAGCCGCGGTGCCGTGGCTGTGGTCACGTCGCGGATGCCGGCTTTCCCGCCCGCGAAGGTGACCTTTCTGCAGGTGGCGGATCCGCGGGCGATGCTCGCCCGCGTCGCGCAGCGCTACTATCGCTTTCCGGATCGCGATCTGACCGTCGCGGGCGTGACCGGCACCAACGGCAAGACGACCGTCACGCATCTGCTGAAGCATTTTCTCAACGGCGACCAGCGCGTCGGACTCATCGGCACGACGCACTACGACCTCGGCGCGCGCACGGTGCCGTCGTTCCGCACCACGCCCGAGTCGCTCGACATCTTCGGCATGATGGCGCAAATGCGCGACCACGGGTGCCGGCAGGCCGTGATGGAGGTTAGCTCGCACGGCATCGACCAGCGGCGTGTCGACGGACTCCGCTTCGGGGTCGCGGTGTTCACCAACCTGACGCGCGATCACCTCGACTACCACGAGACGCTCGAGCGCTATTTCGACGTGAAGGCGCGGCTCTTCACCGGCGGCATCGGACCGGTTCCCCCGGTCTCGGTCGTGAACCTCGACGACGCGTACGGCACGCAGCTCGCCGCCCGCCTCACGGCGGGCGTTCCGGCGACGCGTGTCGTCACGTTCGGCGAGAACCCCGCCGCGCAGGTGCGGGCGGAGAATGTCGCGCTCCATTTCAAGAACAGCACGTTCCGGCTGGTGTGGCCGGGCGGGGCGCTCGACGTCGACTCACCGCTGATCGGGCGGTACAACGTGAGCAATCTGCTCGCGGCGATCGCCGCGGCGTGGGGGCTCGGTCGCGATCCCGTCGTGTTTCTGGCGCGGCTGCGCGCTTTCAAGGGCGTGCCGGGCCGGATGGAGCGGATCGAGGAAGGCCAGGCGTTCAATGTCCTCGTCGACTACGCGCACACCGACGACGCGCTGCGCAACGCGCTCGGGATGCTGCGCCGCATCACGCCGGGCCGTTTGCTCGTCGTCTTCGGCTGCGGCGGCAACCGCGACCGCACGAAGCGTCCGCTCATGACGCGCGCCGTGCAGGAGTTTGCCGATTTCGCCGTGGCCACCGCCGACAATCCGCGCACGGAGGCGATCGCACGAATCTTCGAGGACATGAGCGGTGGCGTCACCGCCCCGGAGAAGATCTCGTGGATCGAGGACCGGCGTCGCGCCATCAGCCTGGCGCTGGATCTGGCGAAGCCGGGTGACTGCGTGCTGATCGCCGGCAAGGGTCACGAATGTTACCAGGAGTTCGCCGACACCGTGTTTCCCTTCGACGACCGGCAGGTCGTGCGGGAACTCATCGGCCTCAAGTCTCACCAACTGCCCGTCTGACCCGGCCGTGCCCACCTTCTCTCCCGAACAACTCGCGCACTGGACCGGCGGCACATGGACCGTCCGGCCGGCGAAACCGTTGACGGCCTTCGGCGTCGATTCGCGCACGCTGGGCCCGGGCGACGTGTTCGTCGCGCTCCGGACCAGCGGCGGGACGGCCATGATTTTCTCGCGAGTGCCGCGGCCGCGGGCGCCGCCGCCGCGCTGGTGGCGACGCCGAATCGCGCGGTGTCGCTGCCGCAGCTCGTGGTGCCGGATCCGCTGGCGGCATTCCAGACGATCGCGCGCGAACACCGCCGGACGTTCCGCGGCGCGGTGGTGGGAATTTCAGGCAGTGCAGGCAAGACCTCGACCAAGGACTTGCTGGCGCTCCTCCTCGGTGGCGCTTCGTGCGGCGTCGTCGCCACCGAGGGTAATCTCAACAACCACCTCGGCGTCCCGCTGACGCTCACGCGGCTTGACCCCGCGGCGCATCGCTTCGCGGTGATCGAGGCCGGCATCAACGCGCCCGGCGACATGGCGCCCCTGGCCGGCATGATCGAGCCGGATGTCGCGATCATCACGCTGGTGGCCGCGGCCCACACGGAGCAGCTCGGCGGCCTCGGGGGCGTGGCGCGCGAGAAGTCGGTGCTCCCTGCGGCCGTCCGATCGGGTGGCGTGGCGATCGTGCCGCGGTCGACGTTCGACTACGCCCCTTTTCGCGACCTGCGCGTGCGGACGATGGTGGTCGAGCGCGCGGCAGACCTGCCGGCGGAGACGCTGCCGACGGAGGGCGTGTTCTTCCTCGTGGCGCATCGGTCCGAGGAGACCGCGCTCACGATCGCGTCGGGACAACTCCCGCCGTTTCGCTTCGTCTTCCGCCGGGTCTCGGACGGCATGGCGCAGAATGCCGCGCTCGCGGTTTGCGCGGCCCTGTGGCTGGGCGTTTCCCGCGAGGCGATCCAAACCCGGTTCGCCGGCTGGAAGCCCGCGAAGCTACGGGCCGAGGTGCGGCGCACCGACGGAAAACTGCTCTACCTCGATTGCTACAATGCCAATCCGGCGTCGATGGCGGACGCGCTCTCCACCTTCGAGACGCTCGCTCCGGCCGGCGAGCCGCGGCTGTATGTGTTGGGTTGTATGGAAGAACTCGGGCCGGACGCGCCTGCGCTGCACCGGGCGCTGGGCC
>JBEIHL010000654.1:0-3031 GCA_040381375.1 Opitutaceae bacterium | reverse complement strand
TGCACGCACACGATCGTCGGCCCGCTGAGCGCGGGAAAATCCGCCATGCGCATCCGCCCTTGGTCGTCGACCGGCACCTTGACGACGCGACTGCGGCCCAGCCCGAGCACGCCGAGCGACTTGGTCACCGACGGGTGCGCTTCGGCGCTGACCACCACCGTCACCGGCGGCGCCCCGAAGAGTCCGTTCGCCTCGACGTTCCACCCGACCTGCTGCAGCACGCGATGACGCGCGGCCGCGAGTCCGCAGAGATTCGCGACGGTGGCTCCCGTGACGAACGCACCGCCCGAACCGCGCGGCAGACGGAGAATCTCCAACAGCCAACGCAGGGAAACCTGTTCCAGAAAGGCAGTGCCAGGCGTCGGCCGATAGAGCCCCGTGTTCTGATCCCAGGCACTTGCCAGCCAGTTCGCCGCGAGGGTGACGGGCAGCGAGCCCCCGATGACAAACCCGAAGAAACGCCGGCCGGCCATCGCGGTCGTGGCCGGCGAGCCGATTTCATCGAGCAGCCGCAGCGTCTGCGTCGGATCGCAGGGACCGGCGGGCAACGGCTCGTCGAATGCGCGCAGCGCCGCCACCGCGTCCGGGGTCGGCGCGACCGAACGGGCGTCGAGCGTATCGAGATAACGGATGGCCCGCGCCGCGGCATCGGATAGGAGGGGTTGCATGGGCCGAACTTGACCCGCGCCGGGGCCGCCGACAACGCGGCGTTTCGTGTACGGGTGCGGAATTGGCACCAGTGTTTCGGTGGCGAACGCGGAGGACCGTGCGGAGGCTGGGTGAACGACGATCCGTCGCGGCATGGAGCCGCTCCGCCATCTCCAAACGAGCTTCGCTCCGGGGCGCGCTCGCTTGACCGGGATCCGGGCGCGGTGCCAGCCTTGCCCCGATGTTCACCCCGACTCGATCCCTGCTCGCGCTGTTCGCCGTGACCCTGCTCTCCTGCGCCACGAGCTTCGCCCAAACTCCGGCGCCGACGAAGAAAGCGCCCGCCGCCAAAACGCCCCCGGAACCCGCGCTCGTCTGGAAGGACGTGACGACCTGGGGCGTGGAGGGCCGCGCGTTCGGCGACCTGCCGCGCAAGGTCTGGTTCGATCGCTTTCCCGCCGAGGCGGAAGGCCGCGTGACCGACGCGGTGTGGGGACTGAGCCGGGACAGCGCCGGCATGATGGTTCGCTTCAAGACCGACGCGACCGTGATCTGGGCCGACTACACCGTGCGCAAGGACCGGCTCGCGAGCCCGAACATGACCGCGATCGGGGCCAGCGGCCTCGATCTCTATGCGCGTGACGAGCAGGGCAAGTGGCGCTGGGTCGGCGTGACGAGGCCCGACCGCAATCCCGTGCGCCAGCAGATCATCGCCGGATTGAAACCCGGCTACCGCGAGTACGCGGCGTACCTACCGCTCTACAACGGCGTCGAGCGGATGACGCTCGGTGTACCGCCCGACGCCAAGTTCGAGGCGCTCGCGCCACGGACCGAGAAGCCGATCGTCTTCTACGGCACCTCGATCACGCACGGCGCCAGCGCGTCGCGTCCCGGCATGGTGCACACCGCGATTCTCGGCCGCCGCTTCGACCGTCCCGTGATCAACCTCGGCTTCTCCGGCAACGGCCGCATGGACGCCGCCGTCGGCGACCTCCTGATCAAAATCGACGCCGCCGTCTACGTCATCGACTGCCTGCCTAACATGTCCGCCACGCTCGTACGCGAACGCTGCGTGCCGCTCGTCCGGCAGCTTCGTAAGGCCCGTCCGGATACACCGATCATGCTCGTGGAGGACCGGCGCAACACCAACGCCTGGATCCTGCCCGACCGCAACCGGCACCACACCGACAATCACGCCGCGCTCAAGGAGGCGTTCGCGACCCTGCAACGCGAAGGCGTGAAGCACCTGCACTACCTCGGCGGCGACGACCTGCTCGGCCACGACGCCGAGGGGGCCACGGACGGTTCTCATCCGAACGACCTCGGATTCGTGCGCCAGGCGGATCTGTTCGAACCGGTGCTGCGGCGGGCGTTGGGGCGGTAGCGCGTCCTGGCGTTGGCGTGGGTTTCCCCCCGGGAGCGTGACCGCCCCGGCCGCCTATCAATCTGTGCGGACGGGGACGTCCGCGCTCCCAGGGGGCCCGTCCACTTTCCGCGTCGCCAGAAATTCGCGCAGGTCTGCGGGCAGCGGCGCCACGAACTCCTGCGGCAGGCCAGCCGGTTTCAGATCGATCTCCGCGCAGTGCAGGGCTTGGCGGGGAAGACAGAGCTTTTCCGCCAACGCCGGAGTCCAGCCGTGGTCGATGAAGTCGAGGTAAAGTCGTGCATCCGGGCCGTAGATTTTGTCGCCCACGAGAGCGTGGCCGAGCCATTGCGCATGGGCGCGGATCTGGTGTTTGCGGCCGGTGGTGGTCACGACGCGCGCCAGGGTGAAGCCGCCGCCGACGGCCCGAGGTTCGAAATGGGTGACCGCGTTCTGCCCGGTGCCATCCGTCACGACGGCCGACTTTATGAACACCGGGCTGCTGAGATCGTCGCCCAGCGGCTGGTCGACGGTCACGGGCTGGCGCAGCTCACCGGTCAGAATGGCGAAGTAAGCCTTGCCGATCTTCCTCTCCTGCATGGCGACCTGGAGGCGACTGGCGAGGCGGGCGTCCTTGGCGAGCACGACGACGCCACTCGTTTCCCGATCGAGGCGAAACACCAGGTGCACGGTCGGGAGGCGGGCATACTCGCGCAGTGCGCCGACGAGGCTCGACCACGGACCGGCTTTGGACGGATGGCAGACGACGTCGCCCGGCTTGTTCACCACGAGCATGCGCTCGTCCTCGAACACAATCCAGCCGGGCACCTCGGCGGGTTCGATCATGCGCACCGGGCCGGGCACGCGACGGCGGCGCGGCCAGGCGCACGCGCGCTGGGAGAAGTCGTCGTCGGGTTCACCGGTCAAACCGGCCGCAGGCGGCGAGCCGGGGGATGGCGGCACGGAACTCACGTCGTGGCCGGGAGCGGACGGCGACGCACGAATACCCGGGCGGCCGCG
>JBEIHL010000653.1:0-3034 GCA_040381375.1 Opitutaceae bacterium | reverse complement strand
GGTGAAACGCATCTGGACGCCGGCGTGGACCCTTTTCAGCGGGGGCTGGTGCATCCTGCTCCTGGCCGCGTTCTACGGCGCGATCGATGTCTGGCAGCGGCAGCGCTGGGCGTTCCCGCTGGTCGTGATCGGCGCCAACTCCATCGCGGCCTATCTGATCGCGCACCTCTTCCAACCGTTCATCCTGAAGAATCTGCTGACGCACCTCGGAGCGGGTACGTTCAACGTGTTCGGCGAAGCATATCAGCCCTTCGTGCACGGCGCGGTGGCGCTCGGGGTGATGTGGCTGCTGCTGTACTGGATGTACCGGCGGAAATTGTGGCTGAAGATTTGAGGCGGCGCCGGCGTGGTGAATGTTTCGGGATTGAGGCGGATCGCGGGGCCGACTCCGATGCCGGGCCGTTTTAGGACCCGTGCATGAGTAACACGTCTTCGCTCCCTGACTTCACGTCCATTCTCACCGCCTTTCCGCTGGCGGGACGCTATCTCTCCGCGACGCCGCACGGGAGCGGGCACATCAACGACACCTTTGCCGTGGCTTTCGACCAGGCGGGGACGGCGGTGCGCTATCTGCTACAGCGGGTCAATCCGCGGGTCTTCACCGACATCCCGGCGCTGATGGACAACATCGTGCGCGTGACCCGGCATGCGGCCGGGAGGGTCGCCGGCCATCCGGACGCCGCGCGACGGGCGCTCGGTCTGGTCGCGGCAACGGATGGACGGCCGTACCACCGCGATGGCGAAGGCGGATGGTGGCGTTGTTATCACTTCATCGAACGCGCGCGGAGCTACGACGTGGTGGAGACGCCGGGACACGCCGCGGCGGCCGCGCGGGCGTTCGGGGAGTTTCAGCGGCTGCTGGTCGACCTGCCCGGCGCGCGGCTCCGCGAGACGATCCCCGGCTTTCACGACACGCGGCGGCGTTTCGGTGCCTTCCAGCAGGCGCTGGCGGCCGATGCCCACGGCCGGGCCGCGGGAGCGCGCGCCGAGATCGCGTTTGCGCTGCAGCGGGAGCCGTTGGTGGACGTGCTCCTCGACCTGCAGGCGAGTGGAGCGATTCCCGAGCGCGTGACGCACAACGACGCAAAACTCAACAACGTCATGCTCGATACGACGACCCACGAGGCCCTGTGTGTGGTGGATCTGGATACGGTGATGCCTGGGCTCGCCCTGAACGATTTCGGTGACCTGGTGCGCTCGGCTACGAATGCCGCGGCGGAGGACGAACGCGATGCCGGGCGGGTGCGGGCGCGGCCGGAAATCTTCGCGGCGCTGGCGGAGGGCTACCTCGCCTCGGCGGGAGCCTTTCTCAACGCGACCGAGGTCGGCCATCTCGCGGTCAGCGGCCTGGTCATCACGTTCGAACAGGGCCTGCGTTTCCTGACCGATCATCTGGCCGGCGACACTTACTACAAGATCCGGCGCCCCGGCCACAATCTCGAGCGAGTGGTGAACCAGTTCGCCCTCGTGCGGAGCCTCGACGCGCAGCGCGGAGAAATGGAGTCGACCGTGCGACGGCTGGCGGCGGCGACGGGGCGGGATTGAGCGGCGCGCGACCTTTTCCGCCGCTGATGGTCCGCGGCATCGCCCTCGTCATCAACGGCACGTTCCCGAAATCGATCCGGCTGGCGGATCACATCGCACCGGACCTCTGGTCGATCGCGGCCGACCCCACCCAGATTCACCAGGTGATGCTCAACCTTTGCGTGAACGCCCGCGACGCGATGCCCGATGGCGGCACGCTGCGACACCGGGCTGAGAACGTCGTGCTCGACGCTGCCGCGGCGCGCGCGATCGACGGGGCGCGGCCGGGCTCGTTCGTGGTGCTGCACATCGGTTCAGCGGACTGGCGACTCCGGAGGCGGCGCCCGACACCGAGATCACGGGGTTCGTCGACGCTTTCCTGCCGAAACCGTTCCGACCGGAAATTCCCGTCGCCACCGTTCATGCGCTGTTGCGGCCGACGTCCGGCAGCTGTGCACCCTGGCCTTCGACAACGTAGTCGCCATTCCCGGCCGGCGCTGCTTTTTCAGGGGCCATGAAACCCCGCCTCAGCCGCCGCCGATTCCTCGGTTCCGCCGCCACCGCGCTCGCCGGCGCACCGTTCATCGCCCGGGGGGCGAGCCGGGAGGGATTTGAGATCGGATTGGTCGCGGACGCGCAGTTCGCGGACATCGAGGCAAAGGGCACGCGCTTCTACCGGGCATCGCTCGCCCGGCTCGAGGCGGCGGTCGAACATTTCAACGGCCGCGACCTTGCGTTCGGCGTGCATCTCGGCGACCTGATCGAACGCGATTGGAGCAGCTTCGACGCAATCACACGGCCGCTCACCCGCAGCCGCCACGCCTGGCACCAGGTGCTGGGCAATCATGACTTCGACGTCGCCGACGAGAAGAAGACCGCCGTGCCGTCCCGACTGGGCATCGCCCCCCGACGGAAGGCGTTCGATCACGGCGCGTTTCGCTTCGTCATTCTCGATACCAATGATGTCAGCACCTACGCCCATCCCGCCGGCGCACCTGCCCGGGCGGAGGCCGAACGGGAACTGGCGCGACTGCAGGCCGCCGGAGTCCGGCAGGCCAAACCCTGGAATGGCGGCATAGGCACGGAACAGCGCGCGTGGCTCGACCGCATCTGCGGCGAGGCGCGGACGGCGGGCCGCAAGGTCGTGGTGCTGGCGCATCATCCGGTGTATCCGGATAACGATCACAACGTGTGGAACGCAGCCGAGGTGCTCGCCGTGCTCGACCGGCACCCGCAGGTCGTCGCGTGGTTCAACGGCCACAACCACGCCGGGAACTTTGGCGTGAGGAGCAGGGTGCCGTTCGTGACGCTGCGGGGCATGGTCGAAACGCAGGATACCTCCGCCTTCGCCGTGGCGCGCGTGCTGAGCGATCGCATCGTGCTGACGGGCCACGGGCGCGAGCCGTCGCGCGAGTTGGTGTTTCGGAGTTAAGGGGCGGGGTGGCTCCGACGGCATCTGTCCCCCCTGGGAGCGCGGACGCCCTCGTCCGCATTCCGATCGTGGCGGACG
>JBEIHL010000652.1:0-3044 GCA_040381375.1 Opitutaceae bacterium | reverse complement strand
GCGTTGATCCTCGGCGGCACGGCGTTCATCGCGGTCCGGCGATAAGCCAACGTCGATCCCTCATGATTTTTCTACCGATCTCCCCTGGGTAGAATATGGGGTCAGATTTCCGACGCGGAGCTTTTAACCACGGATCACACGGATGGCACGGATGCCGCAGAAACCGATCCTGCCTTTATCGGTGTAATCCGTGTTATCCGTGGTCAAAGTACCCAATCTCCAGCTGTTGGCAGAACAGGGGTGCCCTCAAAAACCGCTTCACCGCCGCATCAGCGCTGGCAAGGGATCTGCTAAAGCGGTTTAAGACCGTCTCAAACCCTTCCGTGTCGCTCCTCCAATCCCACTACGAAACTGGCGCCTTCTTCGACGAGATGTTCGTCCCTACTCCCGAACAGGGTGGCGTCCGACCTCACTATCGACGTCTCGCGGAACGGCTTGGGACGTTGTCCGAGGCGGAGTTCGATCAGCGGCGGGCGGCGGTAGACCTGGCCTTTCTTCGGCGGGGCGTCACCTTCACGGTCTACAGCGATTCGCAGGGGACCGAGCGGATTTTTCCGTTCGACCTGATTCCGCGCATCATCCCGGCCGCGGAGTGGAAGCGGATCGAAGCGGGACTCATTCAGCGACTGACCGCGCTGAACATGTTCCTCGATGACATCTATCATGGCCAGAAGGCGCTGAAGGATCGGATCGTGCCGGCGGCCCTGATCCTCGGCGCAAAGCACTTCCGTCGGGAGTTCATGAATTTCTCGGTGCCAAAGGGCATCTACGTGCACATCTGCGGCACGGACCTGATTCGGGACGCGGCGGGCAACTATCTCGTGCTCGAGGACAACCTGCGTTGTCCGTCGGGCGCGAGCTACATGATCGAGAACCGCTCCGCGATGCGGCGGGCGTTTCCGAACGTGTTTCAGAGCTATGGCGTGCGCCCGGTGGAAGGCTACGCGGACCAACTGCTCAAGGGACTGCTGTACATCGCGCCGGGCAATCAGGACAAGCCTAACGTCGTGCTGCTGACGCCCGGGGTCTACAACAGCGCCTACTTCGAACACTGCTTCCTGGCCCGCCAGATGGGCATTCCGATTGTCGAAGGCCGCGACCTCGTGGTGCGCGACTCCCGCGTGTATATGCGCACGACGGCGGGGTTGGTGCCGGTCGACGTCATCTACCGTCGCATCGACGACGATTTCCTCGACCCGACCGTTTTCCGCGAGGACTCGATGCTGGGGGTGCCCGGACTGGTGAACGCCTACCGCTCCGGCAATGTCGCGCTCGCCAATTCCATCGGAACGGGCGTAGCCGACGACAAGGTCATCTACGCCTACGTGCCGAAGCTGATCAAATACTACCTCGGCGAGGATCCGATCCTGCCGAACGTCAACACGTACCTCGCCTCGGAAAACATCGATCGCAAATTCATCCTCGAGAACATCGAGAAGCTCGTCGTGAAGTCCGCCAACGAAGCCGGCGGTTACGGCATGCTGATCGGCCCGGCCTCCTCGAAGGCCGAATGCGAATCGTTCCGCGCCCAGGTCGCGGCCAATCCGCGCAACTTCATCGCCCAGGATCCGATTATGCTTTCGCGTTCGCCCACGTGGTGCGACGGCCGGCTCGAAGGGCGGCACATCGACCTGCGGCCTTACATCCTCTACGGCGAGAAGGTCACCGTCACGCCCGGCGGCCTCACCCGCGTCGCCCTGCGCAAAGGTTCGCTGGTGGTGAACTCATCGCAGGGCGGCGGCTCCAAGGACACCTGGGTTCTCCAAGGTGACGCCTGAGCCGGAAGCGCCTCCCGGAATTCATCGTACGGCTCAACCGCATCATGCCCCCTTCCGCCAAGACCCCGTCGGCCCCGCCGCTGCTTCGCCCGCAGGCGACGATCATGCTCTCCCGCGTGGCGCACTCGCTGTATTGGATGAGTCGCTACATCGAGCGGGCCGAGAACGTCGCCCGGCTGCTCGACGTCAACCTGCAGTTTCTCTCCGATTTCCAGGATCTTTCCGGCGTCGAGCACAACACCTGGGGGCCGCTGATCCTCAGCACCGGACAGGAAGAGATGTTCAGCAAGTACTACGAGTCGCCGGACAGCCGCACGGTGATGGAATTCCTCGCCTTCGATCTGCGCAATCCCGACTCGATTCTCGCGTGCGTCTATGCCGCGCGCGAAAACGCGCGCATGGTGCGCGACCAGATCTCGCTGGAGATGTGGGAGACCATCAACGAGCTCTATCTGCTGCTCAAGGAGCAGAGCACGAGTGCCGTGTGGGAAGCCGGGCCGCAGGAGTTTTTCGCGAAGATCAACCGGGCCTCGCATCTCTTCCAGGGTCTCACGGCTTCGACCTATTCGCGCAGCGAAGGCTGGGAGTTCATCGAGTTCGGCAAGTACCTCGAACGGGCCGACAAGACCACTCGCATTCTCGATGTGAAATATCACATCCTCCTACCCAGCGCGACCGACGTGGGCGGTGCCCTCGACACGGCTCAGTGGCAGGCCGTGCTGCGGTCCGCGTCGGCCCTCGAAGCCTACCGTCGCTATTACGTGCGCGAGATTCTCGCCTGGAAGGCCGCGGAGTTTCTCATCTTCTCCGACTCTTTTCCGCGTTCGATCCACTTTTGCGTGCAGCAGGTCGACGACTTCCTGCGCCGGATTCTGGGTGAATCGGGCACTCGCCCCCGGTCGGCCGCCGCCCGGGCGTCTCGCCGGCTTTTGGCGGACCTGCAATCCCTCACCATCACCGACGTCCTGAACCAGGGCCTGCATGAATTCCTGATGGAAATCCAGACCACCCTCGCGTCGATCAGTGACGAAGTGGCGGCCACGACGATGTTCTATCCGGCCGAATCGGTGCTGGAGGACCAGCAGCAGCAGCAGCAGCAAGCCCGTGAAGCGGGTGGAGCAGGGAGCATCAGAAAAGGAACAGGGAAAAGGGAGAGCGGCGAAGGATCCGATCCTCGCGCGAACGAGACGCCATAGACTTATTCGGGCGTCACGTCCCCTATTCCCCTCTTTCTCCCTTCTCCTTTCTCCCTGCTCCCTGCTCCCT
>JBEIHL010000651.1:0-3045 GCA_040381375.1 Opitutaceae bacterium | reverse complement strand
TGCGCGCGCTGCTGGCCGGTGGCCGGATTCCCGAGGCCGAACTCAAGCCGCAATGTGAAGGTTGTTCGCTCCACGACGTCTGCCTGCCGGAGGCCGCCAGCCGCCGTTTTCCCCGCCTGTTCGAACCGCGCACATATTCCTGACCGTCGCGTTCGTCGCCCCATGCCTCAGACGCTCGAGAACACACTCTATCTGCTGACTCCGGGATTGTCCGTTCATCGCGACGGGCTGGCGTTACGGATCGAGCATGAGCGGCAGCTCAAATTGTCGCTGCCCGTGCACAATCTAGAGTCCGTGTTTGTCTTCGCGCCGACAACTGCGCGTACGCCTCGTCCATCTTGCGCCGCAGTTTTTCCCGGCGCGCGATTTCATCGGGCAGCTCTTGCGGATCTTCGTCCTGGCGGTCCTTCTGCTCGGCCTCGAGCACCTGGACAAAAGCGGCGGCAGGAGCATCGGGGTGTCCCGGTCGATGTTTTTGAACCGTCGTGCCATGACTCATCCTCGCCGCACGCCGCGTGCCGGGCGCGGCACATTTTCGCCGAAAAGAGTCCGGCCGCCTCCTAACGCGGTGCGACCGCCGCCGCCCGCTGTCGCCGACCCACGAGCAGCCCGTGCCGCGGCGCAAAAATCAGCGCGACCAGAAAAACCGCCGCCTGCAGCAGCACGATGCAGGCGCCAGTGGAGGCGTTGAGGAAGAAGCTCGCGTAAACGCCGAGGAAACTCGAACCCACCGCACTCGCCACGGCGATGGCCAGCATCCGGCCGAAACGGTCCGTAAGCAGATAGCCGATACAGCCGGGCGTCACCAGCATCGCGATCACCAGGATGATTCCGACCGCCTTCAGCGACACGACGATCGTCACTGCGAGCAGCGACAGCAGCAGGTAATAGAGAAACCGCGTGCGCAGCCCGATGGTGCGCGCGTAGCCGGGGTCGAAGCAGAACAGCAGCAGGTCGCGCCGCAGCGCGAGCACCACGGTCAGCGTTAGGCCCGCCACGAGCAGCGTATCGCGCAGGTCACCCGGCTCGAGCCCGAGGATGTTGCCGAAAAGAATGTGATCCAGGTGCAGGTCGCTCTTGACCTTGGTGAAGAGCACCAGCCCGAACGCAAACAGGCCGGTGAAAACGACGCCCATGACGGTGTCCTCCTTCACCCGGCTGTTGGCCTTGATGTAACCGGTGAGCACCGCACACGAGAGGCCCGAGAGGAACGCCCCCAGCGCGAGCGGCAGCCCGACCGCGTGGGCGATGACGATTCCCGGCAGCACGGCATGCGAGATCGCGTCGCCCATCAGCGACCAGCCTTTCAGCACGAGATAGCACGACAGCACCGCGCAAACCGCGCCGACGGCGACGCCCACCACCATGGCGTCGACCATGAAAGGAAATTGGAAAGGCTCGAGCAACCGGTTCATCGCGCGCCCTCCAGAGCCGCGGATTGCCGCCGGGCGCGCGCCGCGCGCAACCCGTGTTTCGGCGCGAAAACCAGCGCGGCCACGAACAGCAGGCTCTGCAACGTCACGATGCAGCCTCCCGTCGAGCCATCGAAGAAGTAGCTCGCATACGCCCCGACGAGCGAAGTCCCCGTCCCCATCGCCACGGCGAGTCCGATCATCCGGCCGAAGCGATCCGTGAGCAGGTACGCCGTCGCCCCCGGCGTGACCAACATGGCCACCACGAGACACGCCCCGACGGTCTGCAACGCCGCGACCGCCGTGGCGGAAAGCAGCGTGAGCAACGTGATATGAAGAACTGTCGTGTTGATGCCGAGTGCCCGGGCCTGGCTCGGATCAAAACAGAACAGCAGCAGGTCGCGCCACTTGAGTCCCAGCACGATCAGCGTCACGCTGGAAATCACGAGCACCTGCACGATGTCGGGATTCGAGATGCCGAGGATGTTGCCGAAGATGATCGAACGCAGATCGACCTGGCTCGGATAGAGGGAGATCAGGAAAAGTCCGAAGGCGAAGAAGGCGGTGAACACCACGCCGATCACCGCATCCTCGCGCAACCGGGTCTTCGTCTTGACGAAGCCCATGCCCGCGGCGGCCAGAAGGCCGGTCACGAAGGCGCCGACCGCGAAGGGCCAGCCGACGTAATAGGCCACGGCCACGCCGGGGACCACGGAGTGCGACAGCGCATCGCCCATCAGCGACCAGCCTTTCAGGATGATGAAGCAGGAAAGAAACGCGCACACTCCACCGATCAGGGCGCTCACGAAGATCGCCTTGAGCATGTACTCGTACTGCAGGGGCGCGAGCAGCGTCTCGATCATTAGAGATCCTCCGCGCCCTCCGCCCGCTTCTTCACGACATCCTCGCGGCCCTCACGCTGGCTGTACTCCACGTGGCCCCCCTTGCCGAAGACCAGGGGCCGTTCGTCGTCGGTCAGCAGCGTCACCGCGCGGCCGTCGTGTTTCTGCACCGTCGATTCGTCGAAACGGAAATGCCGCAGCACGCCGCCGACGGCGCGCAGGAGATTGTCCTCGGTGAACACCTCGGCGGTCGGGCCCGCGGCGAGCACGGTGCGGTTGACGAGCACCACGTGATCACAGAATTCCGGCACGGAACCGAGATTGTGCGTCGACACCAGCAGGATGCAGCCCGCGTCCCGCATTTCGCGCAGCAGCCCGATGATCGCCTTCTCGGTGGTTACGTCCACGCCGGTGAAGGGTTCGTCGAGCAGGATGATCCGCCCGCGCTGGGCCAGGGCGCGCGCAAGGAAGACGCGTTTGCGTTGCCCACCGGACAACTCGCCGATCTGCCGGTCCCGAAATTCCAGCATGCCGACCCGCGCCAGGCTTTCCTCCGCAATCCGGCGATCCTCGGCCCGCGGGATCCGCAGGAAGTTCATGTGCCCGTACCGGCCCATCATCACGACGTCCCACACGCTCACCGGAAAGCTCCAGTCGACCTCCTCTGCCTGCGGCACGTAGGCCACCAGGTTCTGCTTGAGCGCCTCGCGCACCGGCCGGTCGCCGATCCGCACCTCGCCGGCGACGGGCGAAACGATGCCCATGATCGTCTTGAAGAGCGTGCTCTTGCC
>JBEIHL010000650.1:0-3046 GCA_040381375.1 Opitutaceae bacterium | reverse complement strand
GTTGGTGGCCACGGCCGCGCCGGTGACCCCCATTTCAGGAAACGGTCCCCAGCCGAAGATGAGGCACGGATCGAGGATGATGTTGAGACCGTTCGCGAGCCACAGCGTGCGCATCGCGAGCACGGCGTCGCCCGCGCCGCGGAAGATCGCATTGATCAGGAAAATCAGGAAAACGGTCACATTGCCGCCGAGCATCACGCGGGTGAAGTCGGAGCCGAGAGCCACGATAGCGTCGCTCGCCCCCATCAGTCCGAGAATTTCCGGCGCCCACCACGCCCCCACCAGACCGAGACCGGCGGCGACGGCCGCCCCGAGAACCAGGATCTGGCCCGCGGCTTGGGCGGCCCGCGCGGGATCCTTCTCGCCGATCCGGCGTGCCACGATCGCGGTCGCGGCGAAGGAAATGCCGATCGCCACGGCATACACGATGGACATCACCGACTCGGTGAGACCGATCACGGCCACGGCGTCACTGCCGAGCCGCGAAACGAAGAAGACGTCCACGACGGCGAAGAGCGACTCCATCACCATCTCGAGCACCATCGGCACCGCGAGGAGCAGCACCGCGCGGTTCAGCGAACCCGCGGTGTAGTCGTGATGGGCGCCCCGTAGCGATTGGCGGACGAGTTGCCAAAAGGTGGCCGTCTCCGGAGCTGGCGCGGATGCTGGCGGTGGACTCGGCGCGGACATGCGGTGGCGGGAAGCGTTCCGAGGGTGAAGCGACGGCACAAGCTTGGGGTGTAAAGGGCGGAGGGCAGTGGGGCGTTTTGGCATTGTCGGACGATATGCCGTCGTAGGTGTCCTGGGAGCGCCGAGCTCCAGCTCGGCCTCAGTGCGTTCCGGGGCCGGGCTGGAGCCCGGCGCTCCCAGGGGAGACGCGGCGCGTTGCGCCGGCATGGGTTTTCCGAAACGTACCACCACCGTCCAGACCGAGGGTTTGACCACCGGGAACGACGTCGCTAGCCATCGGTCCCGGCGCGAGTCGCCACCGGTCCCTTTTTCTGAACCCATGCACGCCTTCCCGGAGCGGTTCCGCATTTTGCTTTTTCTCATCCCCGGCTTGGGCCTGACCGGTCTGACCGCGGCGTTCGCCCAGCGTCCCGTCAAACCCCTGCTGCACGGCACCCAGTGGGTCGCGATCGCGGGCAAGCCGCCCGCAGCCACGGCGGGAGCGATGATCTTCGCGCAGGGTGGCAACGCGGTCGACGCCACCTGCGCCATGCTCGGCGTCACCTGCACCATGTGGGATTCGCTGAGCTGGGGCGGAGAGACGCAGGCGCTGATTTATCATCCGGGCGAAAAAAAGGTGATCGGCGTGAACGCCCTGGGCGTGGCGCCGACGGGTGCGACGGTGGAATTTTACCGGAAGAAGAAACCCGCGTACCCGCCCGAATACGGTCCGCTGGCCGCGGTCACGCCGGGCACGCCGGGCGGCCTGATGGTGATGCTGGCCGAGTACGGCACGCTCTCGCTCGAACAGGTGCTGGCGCCGTCGATCAAGATGGCCGACGGCTACGCGATCGAGGAGGGCGCGGTGAACCAGATCGAGCGGAACCGGACCGAGATCATGAAGTGGTCGGATTCGCGCCGCGTGTTGCTGCCGGGAGTGGATGCGAACGATCCGGACCGGCCCGCGCCGCCCGAAGTCGGCGACGTGTTTCGGCAACCCGAGCTCGCCGCCACGCTGCGCAAGCTCGTCGAGGCCGAGCGCGCCGCCCGCGCGGAAGGCAAGGATCGCAAGGCTGCGATCATGGCCGCGTACGACCGCTTTTACCTCGGCGATATCGCCGAGGAGATCGTGCGCAGCACGCGCCGGCAGGGCGGTTTGTTCACGCGGGAGGATCTCGCGCGCTGGAGGGTAAAGTTGGAGGAGCCGGTGTCGACGAACTACAAGGGCATCGACGTCTACAAACTGACGCATTGGACGCAGGGCCCCGCGATGCTGCAGGCGCTCAATCTCCTCGAACTCGCCGATCTGCGGAGCATGGGCTACAACAGTGCGCGCTATATCCACACCCTGTACCAGGTGATGAACCTGGCGTTTGCCGACCGCGATTTCTACTACGGCGATCCCGATTTTCCGCCCGCGGAGCCGATCCGGGGCCTGCTCTCGAAGGCGTACGCGCAGGCGCGGTTCGAGAGCATCGACTGGGAGCGCAACAATCCCCGCGCGGCGCCCGGCGATCCGTATCCATTCCAAGGTGACGAGAATCCGTTTCGCGACCTGCTGCGCAAATGGCGGCCCATTCCGCCGGACAAACCGGGACCGATGCGAATCGAGTTGGCGGCGAATGAGAAGATGACGCACGACGAGGCGTTCCACGCCGGCACGACGTCGATCCAGGCGGCCGACAAGGACGGCTGGGTCGTGTCCGTCACGCCGAGCGGCGGCTGGATCCCCGCGGTGATTGCCGGCACGACCGGCGTCGGGCTGTCGCAACGCATGCAGAGCTTCATCATGGATCGGGCGAGCAACCCCTTCAACGTGCTCGAGCCCGGCAAGCGCCCGCGCGTGACGCTGTCGCCTTCGCTCGCGTTGCGCGACGGCCGGCCGCTGCTCGCGTTTTCCGTGCAGGGCGGTGACTCGCAGGACCAGAACTTGGTCCAGTTCTTCCTCAACGTGGTCGAGTTCGGCATGGACGTGCAGCAGGCGGCCGAGGCGGCGAACATCGAGAGCTTCCAAATGCATTCCTCGTTTGGGGATCACCGCTCGGAGCCCGGCCGGCTCGTGGTCCGTTCGGATGTGCCACCGTGGGTGCGCGAGGAACTGGCGCGCATGGGCTACCGGATCGAGCGGCTGGTGCGCACTTCGGGGCCGATCACCGCGATCCTCATCGACTCCGAGCGCGGCACCTTCCAGGGCGCCGCGTCCGAGCACGGCGATGATTACGGCATCGCGTGGTGAGGCGGCGCAAAAAAGCCCCCGGTGTAAACCGGAGGCTGGGATTGCAGCGGTGGGGGGGGGGGTTATACGCGACCGGAATTTACCGCCAAAGAGAAGTGGCGGGGGAAAGACCCACCCCCCCCACGCGACCCCCAAACCGCC
>JBEIHL010000649.1:0-3049 GCA_040381375.1 Opitutaceae bacterium | reverse complement strand
GTTGCCGGTGCCCTCGGTGTTCGCCTCGTAGAGGAAGATGTCGTTCAGGTCGACCACCGCCAGGTCCTGCATCTGCTGCTTGGTGACGACCGTGATGGAAGCGCCGAGGTCCTCGAGCTTCGAGTTGAGCCGCGTGCCCGAGAGCGTGTTGAGCGCCTGGTAGCCGCGGTCGGCTTCGGCGGCCACTTGGAAGGGCGAAAGCTGGAGGACTTCCTCCCCGGACGCGGGCGCCCCGGAGGTGGTGACCGGGATCGGTCGGTTCGACGCGGGCGTGGAGCTGGCGGGCGACGCCGCGGCCACTCTCTGCTGCGCCGTGGCGGCCGGGATCAACGCGGCCAACGCCGCGCCCGCAAGCAACGGAAGAATCACTGAACGAGGTTTGGTTTGCATGGGGTCAATTCAAGGTTCGAACCCAGGCGGCAGCCGCCGCGAAGCGAACGCAGCCAGGGTTTAGACAAGGCTAACAGGTCAGTAGACGAGGCGACAGAGGAAGGGCAGTCAACCTTCATACAAAAACGAGCACGGGAGGGCGGCGAGCGGAGTGTCGTCCAAAGAGACGATTCGCGGCGGCGCATGCGATTCCGCGCACCACCGCGCCGGGCTCGGACTCTACCCGGAGCGATTCAGTTGGCCTTCAAGTCATCGATGAAAACGAAAGCACTGAAAGGTGGAGCGGCTTGTCCTTGCCGCTGCGGATGGATCGGTCGAATGTCAGGCGCTTGGGGACAAGCGGCTCCACCCCTGTTGCATCGTTACGGTTTACAACTCCGCCGGGGTTTCTACGTTGCGCGCATGTTGCGCTACCTCGGGATCGGACCCCGGCAGTTCGGGCTTTATCCGCTCAAACCGATCGCGCGGATGAACTGGGAATTCTTCGCGGTGCTCCGCGGTCGCGTCGCCCCGCTGGTGGACGGAGCGCCCCGGTCTCCTCTGGCCGGCGCCACCCTCTGGGTCACCGCGCCCGGGAGCGCCCATACGTGGGGCGGCGACGGGCCGCGGCGGGCTCACATCGCGGTTTTTCATTTCGGGTCGGTGCCGGCGCCGCTCGAAGCGGCGGTTCGCGAACACGGCCAGGTCGCCGTATCGCTTACGCCGACCGAATGCCGGCGCGTCGCGGCCCTCGCCCGGTCGTTGCAGGACGACTTCCAGCAACCCACCCGGCTCAGCAACCTCGTGTTCGAAGCCGCGGTGCTCGAGCTGAGTCTGCTGGTTCTGCGCAAACTGCCGGACGCCAAGGCGCCGCCTCTCACGGATCAGGCGGAGCATACCGTCGCTGCCGCCATCGCGTGGTACACCGGCCATGTCCACGCCAACCCATCGATCGTCGAAATCGCCCGCCAGGTCCACGTCTCACCCAGCACGCTGCGCCGGCTCTTTCATCGCGTCCGCGGCGAACGTCCCGCCCGGGTCATGAGCCGCATTCAGCTCGAGAAGGGCATGCGCCTCATGACGCAGACGAATCTCAAGCTCGACGGCATCGCCGAGGAATGCGGCTTCACGTCCACGAGCGATTTCTGCCGGGCGTTCAAGGCGTTCACGAAGGTCACGCCGACGGTCTGGCGGCAGACGATCCTAACCCCGCCCCGCGCCGCGCGCGAAGCGGAGCGGTGATGTGAGCGGTGTGTCCATCAACCCGCAGCGAGTTCGCGCCACCATCAAGCCAGTCAATCATTGAACAGGAAGGCCGGGAAGAGCGGGAAGGGCCCGAACCGTTCCTTCCCGATCTCCCCGATCTTCCTGTTCAACCTCCGCCGCATCGCACCGCCCATCGGCACTTTATCGCTCGATTCCCAAATTCTGGGATTTGAGAACCGCGCTTCCTGTGCTGGGATGCCCCTCCTCACCACGATGAATTACGACTGGATGCGACTCGAAGACGAGGCGACGGCGCCTTCCCCTGCTCTGCTCATCTATCCGGATCGCGTGGAGGAAAACCTCCGGCGCATGATCGCCCTGGTCGGCTCGCCGACGCGCCTGCGGCCGCACATCAAGACGCACAAGCTGCCGCAGATCGTCGCCCGCCAGGTGGCGCTCGGCGTCACGCGCTGCAAGGCCGCCACCATCGCCGAGGCGGAGATGGCCGCCCGCGCCGGCGCCACCGACATCCTCGTCGCCGCCCAACTCGTCGGTCCCAACGTGGGCCGCCTGCTCGCCCTGATCCGCGCGTTCCCGTCGGTCGCCTTTTCCACGCTCGCCGACGATCCGAGCGTCGTCGCCACGCTCGACCGCGACGCCCGCGCCGCGGCTGCCACGATCGAGGTGCTGATCGATCTCGACGTCGGCATGTCCCGCACCGGCATCGCCCCCGGTCCGGCCGCGATCGAACTTTACCGCACGCTCTGCTCGTCGCCCGGCCTGCGCGCCGGCGGGTTGCACGCGTACGACGGTCACCTGCGGCAGAACACCCTGCCCGACCGCCTCGCGGCCGCGGCCGACGGGATCGCGAAGACCGATGCGTTTCGCGCCGAGCTGCTCCGCCTGGGCCTGCCCGTGCCCCGCGTGGTGGCGGGCGGCACGCCGACGTTTCCCGTGCACGCCCGCCGGCCGGACGTCGAGTGCAGCCCCGGCACGTGCGTGCTTTCCGACGCCAGCTACTCGACGCAGTTTCCCGACCTAGGTTTTCTCCACGCCGCCGTGCTGCTCACGCGCGTCATCAGCCGCCCCGGCACGAACCGCCTCTGCCTCGACCTGGGCCACAAATCGGTCGCGAGCGAAATGCCGCACCCGCGGGCCATCTTCCCGGCGATCCCGGACGCCCGCGCCGTCGTGCACAGCGAGGAGCACCTCGTCGTTGAAACGGCCCGTGCCGCCGACTTCGCCGTCGGCACGGCGGTGTACGCGCTCCCTTGGCACATTTGTCCGACGGTTGCACTGCACGATCGCGTGCAGGTGGTGCGGAACGACCGCCGCGTCGACGAGTGGCAAGTCACCGCGCGGGTGCGAAAGCTGAATTTCTGAACGGGGCCGCAACCCGGAGTTTACCACTGATCGGCACTGATGAACACTGATCAGCGACCGCCGATCCCTGCCTCTCGAGCAAGCCGCGCTC
>JBEIHL010000648.1:0-3050 GCA_040381375.1 Opitutaceae bacterium | reverse complement strand
CGCGCAAGCCGTCGCCCAGGAAATTGAAACTGAGCACCGTCAGCACGATCAGGACAACCGGCATCAATAGCCAGGGGTAGTTGGCCACGGTCTGAATGCTCAGGCAGTCCTGCAACATCACGCCCCAACTCACGATCGGCGCGCGCAGGCCAAGGCCAAGAAACGAGAGCGAGGTCTCGCCCAGGATCATCGCGGGGACGCTCATCGTGAGCACGACAATGATGTGGCTCGTGAAGCCCGGCAGGAGATGACGGAACAGGATCCGCGTGTGGCTCGCCCCGAGCAGCCGCGCCGCGGTGGCGTAATCCTCCTCGCGCAGGGAAAGAATTTTCCCGCGCACGACGCGCGCGAGTCCGGTCCAGCCCAGCAGACTCAGCACGAGGGTGATCGCGAAGTAGGTCGAAAGCGGAGGCCATTCCGCGGGCAGGATGGCGCCGAACGCCAGCCAGAGCGGGATCTGCGGAAACGCGTTCACGACCTCGATCACGCGCTGAATCAGGGTGTCGACCGCACCGCCGAAATAGCCGGAGATGCCGCCGATCGTGACGCCGAGCATGAACGTCACCGCGATGGC
Organism: Opitutaceae bacterium; assembly: GCA_040381375.1. Taxonomy (GTDB): domain Bacteria; phylum Verrucomicrobiota; class Verrucomicrobiia; order Opitutales; family Opitutaceae; genus ER46. Next base: position 2,476 of record JBEIHL010000648.1, on the reverse strand, counting down.
GACGAGCCCGACCGAAAGGCTGACCCGCGAGCCGTGGATCAGCCGGCTGAAGATGTCGTGGCCATACTCGTCGGCACCGAGAAAATAAAACGTCGGCCGCGTGCCGTCAGCCCGCGGGGTCTCGCCCGCCTTCGCCCCGAAGAAGTGCCGCTCGAGCGGGATCCAGCCCCACAGCCGATACGGTTCGCCACGCACGAAAAACCCGAGCGGGATCACATCGGTTGGATCTTCGACGTAGGACTTCTTGAACGTCAGCGGATCGACGCTCACGCGCAACGCCACCACGTGCAGGCCGTTCGCCCACGAAAAGCGCGGCAGTTGCGGCGGGCAGTACGCGTGCGAGAGGTCGCGCCAGTTGCGCGAATAGGGCGCGAAAAACTCCGCGCCGAGCGCGAGCACGTAGAGCACCGCGAGCAGGAACAACGACGCCAACGCCAGCCGGTGGTGCCGAAACCGGCGCCCGATCAGCGCCCACTGCGACAGCGAGCCGGGCTCCGACGCCGGAGTAGGCGCGGCGAGAGCGGGGGGTTCGGCTGGGGCGGCCATTGGGCGAACAAGAAAGAGGGCGACCCTGCCGTGGCAAGTGGCGAGTGCCGGCGCGGCAGAGGTGCGAGCGTTCAATTGGATTCTTCGCTGCGCTCAGAATGACAGGGAAAATCGATTTGGAGGACTCGCCTCGTCCGCACCGACATTCGCTGTTGCGTCGGACCGCCGGCGGAGGCTGTTTCAGCGCGACCCCTTCCGACTGTCATGATGTCCCCTTCCCTGCGTTTCCGTCGCTCCGTCTTTCGCGCGGCGCTGCTCCTCGGCCTCGCCGTGCTGGTCGGCGCCTGCGGCAAGTCCCCCGCGCCCACCGGCTCGGCCGCGGCCGTGAAGATCGGGTTCTTCGTCAAGCAACCGGAAGAACCGTGGTTTCAACTGGAGTGGAAGTTTGCCGAGCAGGCCGCGCGCGACCTCGGGTTCACCCTCATCAAAACCGGCGCCAACGACGGGGAGAAGGCGCTCGCCGCGATCGACGCGTTTTCGGCCGCAGGCGCCCAGGGTTTCGTGATCTGCACGCCCGACACGAAGCTAGGTCCGGCCATCGTCAACAAAGCGAAGGCCGCCGGGCTCAAGCTGCTGACGGTCGATGACCAGTTCCTCGGTGCCGACGGCCAACCGCTCAAGAATGTCCACTATCTCGGCATCTCGGCCCGCAAGATCGGCGAAACCGTCGGCGATCTGCTCGCCGCCGAGATGAAGCGGCGCGGGTTCAATCCCGCGGACACCGCCGTTTGCGCCGTCACCTTCGACGAACTCGCCACGGCGAAGGAGCGGACCGACGGTGCCACCGCGCGGCTGCAGGCCGCCGGCATTCCGGCCGACCGGATCTTCCGCGCACCGATGCGCACGCCCGACATCCCCGGTTCCCTCGAAGCCGTGAGCACGTTGCTCACCCGCCAGCCCGCCATCAAACACTGGCTCGTGTGCGGCACCAACGACAACGCCGTCCTCGGCGGCATCCGCGCGCTCGAGGGCCGCAACTTCGCGCCGGAGAGCTCGGTCGGCATCGGCATCAACGGCACCGATTGCATCGTCGAACTCGAGAAAGCGAAGCCGACTTCGTTCCACGGCTCGATCCTGCTCTCGGCCAAGGACCACGGCTACAAGACCGCGGAAATGCTGTATCGATGGATCAAGGACGGCGTGGAGCCGCCGCTCGACACCCGCACGGTCGGCACCTTCATCACCCGTGAAAATTTCCGGCAGGTGCTGAAGGAGCAGGGTATCCGCGAGTAGATTCTTCCCCCTGGGAGCGCGAGCGCCCGCGCTCGCCTCTAGAGCCTTAGCGGGCGAGGTCGCCCGCGCACCCGGGACCAAAGCCATGACCCCCGCCCTCGACTTCGATCGTATCGGGATGGAGTTCCCCGGCGTGAAGGCGCTTTCCGATGTCTCGTTCGCGGTCCGCGCGGGTTCGGTCCACGCCTTGGTGGGAGAAAACGGCGCCGGCAAGTCCACGCTGCTGAAGATCCTGAGCGGCGCCCTTCGCCCCACGGCGGGCAGCGTCAGGATCGACGGCCAGCCGCAGCACTTCGCTTCCACCGCCACCGCGTTGGCCGCGGGCGTCGCCGTCATTCATCAGGAGCTGCACCTCGTGCCGCACCTGAGCGTCGCCGAGAATATTTTCCTGGGCCACCTGCCTCACCGCCTCGGCGATCAGCATGGCGCGCAGGACGGTCAGCAACTCGTCCACCTCGTTGAGCGTGATGTCGCCCAAGAGTTTCGGCGCGAGGCGCTCGAACGGCTCGGCGAGCAACTCGGGGGCGCGGGTTATCGCGGTGCAAAGGTGGTCGGTCCAGTAGTCCTCTGCGGCGAACCACGCCTGCGCCTCGCTGGCCTCGATGTAGTCGAAGTCGGCCGGCGACGGATTGCGGAGCCGTACGAACAGGTCCTGCGCGAAGTCGCGGAGCATCTGGGATTGGGTGGTCATGGCCGG
>JBEIHL010000647.1:0-3051 GCA_040381375.1 Opitutaceae bacterium | reverse complement strand
GCAACAGGGCAACACTGCACAGGTACAGACTGCCCGTTGAAATGTACGTCTCACCCAAACCCGGCTGGTGTCCGGCCAGTCCGATGCGCAGCCAACCGTTGGCATCAAACGTCCCCGGCGCCTCCAGCGTTCGGCGATTCACCGCCGAAAGCGCCACCCTCGCCTGCGCGGGCGTGACCTCCTTCGGCAAAATCTTCCGGAGCGCCGCCAGCGCCAGGCCTTGAAACGCGCCCGCCCGGTAGGCGATCGATCGGCCGATCACCGGAAACGATCCGTCCGGCGCAATCGAACGCTCCTGGATCGCCGCGTAGCGCGTGAGCCGCTCGAGCGCCTTGCCGCGAAAGGTCTGCCACTCCGCGGCCTCGCCCGCGACGACGTCGAGCGCCTCGACGAGCATGGGCTGAATCACGAACGAGTTGTAATAGTCCCAGTGAAACTCCGGACCGTCGCCGTACATGCCGTCGCCCACGTACCAATCACGATGTTTGCGCAGGCCCTCGAACAGCCGCGCCTCGTCCCGCGGTTCGCCGACGCGCTGCAGGAAAACCTCCACGGTGGTGGCAAAAAGTTTCCAGTTGTTTTCACCCGCGGGAATCGGACGCGACGCGCGCATCGCCGCGATGACGTTCTGCTGCACCCGCGGCTCGAGTTTGCGCCAGAGTTCGACCGGAGCCCGCAACATGGCCTGCGCGAGAAAGGCCGCGTCGACCAACGGCTGCCGCCCCCGCGAGAAATTCATCTGGTCGGGTGACGCCGGATCCGTCGCGGCATCGATCCCCTGCCGGGCGAGCGCCGCCAGCCGTCCGCGCTCCACCCCCTCCGGGGAGGCGTCGCCGCCCCGTTCAAGCCACGGCGCCAGACCGGCCAGCAGCCGACCCAGCCCTTCGAGATAGGTGTACTGCGGCCGGTCCTTGGAACTCGGATGGGACTCGACCGGCATCAGGACCTTGAGCCGACGTGAAGCCAGCGCGTTCAGCAACGCATCGGCGAGCCGGACCGCCCACGCCACCCAATCGGCCCGATCCGCCACCGGCGGGCGCGTTGCGGATCGTGGCGCAGCCGTTTGGGACTTTTCCGCTCCCCGACCGACGCTCGCCAGACCAACCGCCGCGGAGAGCTTAACGAAGTCACGCCGGGTTCGCATGACCTCTCATCCATGCAGAAAGCGAACGCCCGGCAAGCGGCATTCGTTCGACTAAAACACTCGCGATAATCCGCGCTGCAGTCCGCGCAACTCCGCGAGACCGCGCATCCGTCCGGCAATCGAATAACCTGGGCAGGCCGGTGGTGGCCGGCGAAAATCGTCGAGCAACCGGTGGCCGTGATCGGGACGCAGGCAGAGCTGCCAATCCTTCCGCCCTTCGCGGCGCCGTCCTTCCTGTTCCCTCAGCAGCGCCAGCACCACGGCCGGCATGTCCACGCTGCCCTCGAGGTGATTGGCCTCGAAGAACCCCCCACCCGGCTCCCGTTCCACGCTGCGCAGGTGCACCGCATGAATCCGCGATCCGCACCGGCGCACGATGCCCGCCAGATCGTTGTCACCGCGCACCCCGAGCGACCCGGTACAATAACAGAGGCCGTTCGCCGCGGAGTCGACCGTCGCCAGCACCCACCGCAGGTCGTCCTCCGTGCTCACGATCCGAGGCAGGCCGAGCACCGAGAAAGGCGGATCGTCCGGATGCAACGCCAGCCGCACCCCGGCCGCCTCCGCCGCCGGCACGACGGCAGTCAGAAAAAGGCGCAGGTTTTCCCGGAGTCGCTCCGCATCGATCGACGCATAACGCGCCAGCCTCGCCCGAAAATCCGCCACCGTGAGCCCCAGCCGCACTCCCGGGAAGAGATCGAGCGTCTGCTGGGTGAAGGCCTCGCGCGCCGCGGCCTCGAGTGAAGCCCAGTACGCCTCCGCCGCCGCCCATTGTTCCTCCGTGAAATCCCGCTCCGCTCCCGGTCGCCGCAGCGCGAACCGCTCGAACGCCGCAAACTTCACCGGGTCGTAGCGCAAACCCTCGCTCCCGTCCGCGAGCCGGAAATGCAGGTCGGTGCGCACCCAATCCATCACCGGCATGAAGTTGTACACCACCACATCGATTCCCGCCGCCCCCAGCCGCTCGAGCGTCACACAGAAATTCGCGATGTGCCGCGCGAAGTCGCCCGTTCGGGTCTTGATCTCCTCCGAGACCGGCACGGATTCCACCACGCGCCACGTCAGGCCGGCCGCCGCAACCACTGCCTTGCGCTCCGCGATGGCCGCGGTGGACCACGCATCGCCCGAGGGAACTTCGTGCAGCGCGGTGAAGATGGCCGTCGCACCGGTTTGCCGGATTTCCGCCAGCAATACCGTGTCCGCCGGCCCAAACCACCGCATTGCCTCGTCCATCAGGTTGTTCATCCGCGCCGGTCTTGGTGGAAAAGCCAAATCTGCTCAACGATACAAGTAAGAGGCAGGTTGCAAAAAGGTCGGTCACGCACCTATTGGCGTTCGATTGTCTCACCCCGCCGCGTCCCGACCCGACGCCAGCCGGCCGCCCCAAACCCTGTTTGACCACCGCCATGAAACCCTCGCTCCGAGCCCCGGCCGCCACCGCAGGCCACCTGTTCAAGGCCTCGGCCCTTTGCCTGCTCGGCACCGGCCTCACCGCCTTCGCCCAACTCGCCCCCTCGACGCCGGTCAAGGTGCCGACGAACGAGGAGATGGTCACCCTGTCCCCCTTCGTCGTTTCAACCGAGAAGGAAACCGGCTGGTCCGCCAACGACACCCTGTCCGCCACGCGCACCAAACAGGCATTGAAGGACGTGCCAGTGAACATCGACGCGATCACGGCCGACTTCATGGAGGATCTCGGGCTCAACACCGCCGACGAAGTCGCCAACTACGTCGCCAACGCCTACGCGCCGCCGACCCTCGAGAACGACAACCAGAGCGGCGCGATCGCGTTCCGCGGGCTCAGCGGTTCAACTGCCACGCGCAATTACTTCCGCTGGTACATTCCGAGCGACACCTATAACGTCGAGCGCATCGACTTCGGCAAGGGGTCCAATTCGCTCATCTTC
>JBEIHL010000646.1:0-3054 GCA_040381375.1 Opitutaceae bacterium | reverse complement strand
CTCGGCCGCCAGTCGGTCGAGGCTTCGCCACGGCAGGGCCTTCGTTATTCACCGGAGGTGTCGGTGCTGAGCCCAACGTCCATATGGAACCTTTGGGCACAAAAAAACCCCGGGGGGCTTTGGGCCCACCGGGGTCGAAGGTCTTGATCTATCTGCTGGATCGGAAGCCAGATCAGGCAACCTTGCGGCGGCGGCTGATCAGACCGAGCGTGGCGAGGGCCGCGCCGAGGAGAGCGATCGTGGAGCCGGAATCCGGAACCGTCAGCTCAGCGTCACCGCTCGAGACACCCTGCTGGCCGTGCGTGATCGTGATCTTCTGCGTGAGCGAATAGACGTTCGGGTCCATGACCGGACCACCCGTGGCCGTACCGCTGAAAGCGCCGGGCCCGAAGCCCTGATTCGTCAGCGCGCCGCTATTGCCGAACAGCGCGTTGGCGCTGTCGTAATAGGTCTCGTAGCTGACCATGCCGGCCGTGGTGCCGCCGATCGCGGCGAACGCGGTGCCGTTCTTCGTGAAATCCGTCTCCGAGAACCAGATGGTCAGGGTGCCGCCGCTCGAGGAGCTGCCGTTGACGAAGTTCAAATCCATGTACGGATTCTCAGCGTCGCCGAACGCGGGCTTGGTTACACCCGTGTTGACGTTGATGTTCCAAACGCCGATGGTGCCGATCCATGTGACGAGCCCGGCGCCAGGGTTCGAGTCACTCCCGCTGCCGTCGGCAATGGTGAGCGTCGTGATGCCGTCCGAGATCTTCATCGTCGGAACAGCATGCGCAGCTCCGGAAAGGCCGAGAGCGATGGCGCCCAAGGCGAGGTAGTTTGTGATGTTTTTCATGAGAAAAGATGAGGTTGGTTGTTTTGAACTGCGATCTGAACGGGTTTGATTAAGCACTCGTTGGGCCAGTGAGGTGAAATCATTTGAGTGGTGGCTTAAAATTCGGATTGTTAGGTACTTAAAAATCGCAAGAAAAGTGATGACTTCTGTACGGTGACTAGAAGCGTCGAATCTTGTAAGGAAGTCCGACGGGGAGATTCGCCTGTTTACACTTTTTGTCGCTTTGCGGCCGAGCAGAAGGCCTTTGGCTTCGATAGCCAGGCCTCCCTTTTCTTCGTTCTCCCGACTCCGCGACCATGAAGGCTGGCTCGCTCAGCGCAGTGTTGGAGATGGGGGCCGGCATTGCGCGCAGTACTTGGTCTTCGGCGATCGATTCTCGGTGCTGGTGGAAGTACGACGCGCCGAAAGCCGCCGAATTGCCGGTGTGAGGCGCCGTGAAATCAGCGTTGAGTTGTGCTCTGGCAAGTGTCTTCTTCGACCAATCCACCTAGGGTGGAGCCACTCCACACCACGCGGTCGACTGCTGCGCCTTCGAAGACCCTGCCAACTCATGAACTATCGAACTGCGGTTAATCGCCGCCATACTTTTCCCGTTCTGCTGCTGCGTTCCGCGGCGAGCCTTTTTTCCGGTTTTGCCCTAATCCTGGCCCTAAATTTGGCCCACGGGCAAACGTCCTCCACGGGTTCTATCACCGGTTCCGTGGTCAGCGCCGAAACTCGTAACGGCCTGCAAGGCGCCACAGTCACGGTCCCGGCGCTGAATCGCACTGAATTCACCGACAATTCCGGCAGCTTCTTGCTCCAGAATCTTCCGGCCGGTACGGTCGAGCTTTCGATCAGCTATTCGGGCTTCAACGAGGAAAAACGCTCCGTTACGGTCCGCGCTGGCGAGGCGACGCGATTCGAGGCCTCTATGAAGCCCGCCCCGGCGTTGATGATGGATGCGTTCACCGTCGCCACGGAGCGTGAAGGTGCGGCGCTTTCGATCACCGAGCAGCGCAACGCGGCCAACATCAAGAATGTCACCGCCCTCGACGAATGGGGCAACCTGCCGACGCTCAGTATCGCGGAACTTGCGATGCGACTGCCCGGCATCTCGTTCACCACCGATGAGGACAACGTGGTCAACAATGTCAGCATCCGCGGCATGGCGCCGGGTTTCACCCGCCTCAACGTCGACGGGATGTCGTCCACCGGCGTCGGCGGCGACGGTCGCTCCGCCACATTGCACTCTTTTTCCGGCGCCATGTACGAGCAGATCGAGATTATTGCCGGACAGACCCCGGAACGCCGCGCCGACGGCCTCGGCGGCCAGCTCAATCTGAAGACCCGCTCGCCCCTGAGCATGAGCGAGAAGCGCCGTTTTAACTACAACGTGAGCGCGCGCTGGGCGCCCTCCTTTGCCCAGCGCACGCAACAGCGCGCCGACCACCCGATCCACCCGGTCTTCAGCCTGAACTACCAAGAAGTTTTTAGCGTCCTCGGCGGCGACCGGAACCTCGGCATCGCGATCAATACGTCCTACACTGAGGGTGTAAATGTTATCGCCACCGACACCCTCCTGTACCCGACCACGGCGGTGCCGAATCTCTTCCCTGATCCGCTCGGGCCGGTGGCGCCGTTCACCGACTACCAGAACGTCACCGGTTTGAACCACCGGTTCATCCGGGGATTCAGCCTGCGCGCCGATTACCGCTATTCGCCGCAGTCGAAGTTCGGCTTCAGCTTCATTTTCAACGCGGGATCTGAACCGTTCTACGACCGAACCCGGGTGAACACCTGGACGAGTACGGCTTCGGTCGCCGCGACCACCGCGGGTGTGGCGCCCGGCTTTACCGCCGATCGCACCGAGATTCGGCCGGTGGCCGCGTCGGTTTCCGATCTGGAGATGTGGCAGTTCTCGTTCATCAGTAAGAACCCGACGGGCACGGTCTCCGGCGAACACAATTTCGGCCGCCTCAAGCTCGATTACGCCGCCCGTTGGAGCAATACGCACTGGAACTCCGGGGCCCGTCGTGACCGCACGGGCGGTCAGCTTACGATGCGCGCGCCCGGCATCGGCATGGTGCTGGATAAGTCGAATCTCGACGGCCGCGTTTTCACCCAGACCGCGGGGAACAGCATCTACGATCCGAACAGCTACACGGCAAACATCGTGTACACGAAGCGTGACACGATTACGGATACGAATGAAGTCAGCGGCACGTTCAATGCCCAGT
>JBEIHL010000645.1:0-3062 GCA_040381375.1 Opitutaceae bacterium | reverse complement strand
GCAAGACCACCCTGCTCAAGTGCGTGCTCGGGCTCGTGCGGCCCGACGCCGGCACGCTCACGTTCGACGGCGAGAGCCTGCTCGACTCGCCCGCTCCGCGCCGGCGCATCGGGTACATGCCGCAGATCGGTCGCTTTCCGGATCATCTGCGCGTGGGGCAGCTCTTTGAGATGATGCAGGAGATTCGTCGCGGCACTCACGAGCGGACCGACGGCGAACTCATCAGCGCGCTGCAGGTTGACCGTATTGCACACAAGACGGCGCGAACGCTCTCGGGCGGAATGCGACAGAAGGTCAGTGCGTGCCTGGCTTTTCTCTTCGACCCGGAGGTTCTGGTGCTCGATGAACCGACCGCGGGACTCGATCCCGTCTCCGTCGAGGTGCTGAAGGAGAAGGTCCGGGCGGAACGCGAGCGCGGCAAACTCATCCTCGTCACGTCGCACATCCTGAGTGACCTCGATGAAATCGCCACCGATGTCCTCTACCTCATCGAAGGCCGCATGCGGCTGTATCGCCCGATCCTGGAATTGAAGGCGGAGTCGGGCGAAACCCGGCTCGACCGGGTCATCGCGCGCATCGCCCGCGCCGCCGCCGACGAGGCGTCTTCCGGGAGAGAGGCCGCGTCATGATGTTGCGGATCGTGAAGTACGTCGCTGGCGACATTCTCCGCGGGCGGATCGTCCTGGCCTATGCCGGCTTCCTGCTCGTGGCGTCGCTCGGGCTGTTCAACCTCGGCGGCGATACGGCCAAGGCGCTCATCGGGCTGCTCAGCTTGGTGCTGATGATCGTGCCGCTGGTGAGCCTCGTGTTTGCCACGGCGCATTTCTACAACGCGCAGGAGTTCGTCGAACTGCTCGCGGCGCAGCCGCTGCCGCGCACCACGATTCTGCTGGCCCAGATAATCGGGGTGACGCTGGCGCTGAATGCCGCGCTGCTCGTGGGCATCGCGGTGCCCGTGCTGCTCTACGCGTTCACCACGACGGGACTCACCTTGATCGCCGTGTCGCTGCTGCTCACCGCCGTCTTCACGGCGCTGGCGTTCGTCGCCGCCGTGCTCGCGCGCGACAAGGCCCGCGGCATCGGTGCGGCGCTGCTCGTCTGGTTCTATTTCGGCCTGCTGCATGACGGCCTGACTCTGTACGTGCTCTTCCTGCTCGAAGACTTTCCGCTCGAGGGCATCAGCCTGACGCTGCTCGCCCTCAACCCGATCGACCTCGGTCGCGTGTTGGTGCTGCTGCAGATGGATGTATCCGCATTGATGGGCTACACGGGCGCGATGCTGAAGGATCTGCTCGGCACGGGCTCCGGCAAAGTCTTCGCCACGCTCGTGCTCGGGGCGTGGATCGCGGCGCCAGTCGCCGCGGCGTTGTGGATTTTTCGGCGGAAGGATCTTTGAAGGTGAGTGTCTGCTCGGCTTGAACCGGAAGGCCGGGAAGATCGGGAAGGGCCAGAGCCTCTTTCGTCCCGAACTTCGCGCATCCTGTTCAATGGAGTTGAATGCCCTGGGCCGAGAGCCCGCTCAAAGGGACACGTGGCCTTGCCGTCGCTGCCGGCGCGGCCGACCCGCGGTGCACAAAAAAGCCCGCGCGAGATCGTGCGGGCCTGAAACGATGCAGAGGGGCGACAACTCAGAACCGCGCGCGCAGGCCGATCTCCCAGTTCCAGGAGTCGTACGGGCTGTGCCGGACATCGGTGCGGCCAAGCGACGTGTAGACGGCGGAGGTCCGGCTGTACCAGTAGTTCGCCTCGACGGAGCCGGTCCAGGTCTTCCTGCCGCGTGCAGAACCGTCGAAGTCGTCGGGGTAGCTGATCCGCGGCGTGATCGTCACGATCCCGGCCGGAATCTCGATGCCGACGGCGGCGCCCCAGATGGCTTCATCGTCCCCCGCGCCGACGCTGTAGCCGTGCGCCGAGAGATGGTCGACGTTCTCGAAGCCGAAGCTGAGCTCGGTTTAGCGGTGGCCCAGCCGGCCGGCGCCCGTGGTCGGTTCGGGAGCCATCGTGGTGGTGGTTTGGGCATGGGCCGCGACGTTCGCCAGCAGGGCGAGCGCGATAACGGTGGTATTGGCCAGTTTCATGATTGGGTCGCGTTGGTCACCAAGTCCGCCGCGAAGTGTCGGTCGAAACTCGATCGCGCGCGGAAAAAATCGTGTCAAAGGAGGGAACTCCCGGCCGCGGTCGGGTTACGGTCCCGTCTTTTGCTGGCCATCATGCTGGCCTGCCGTAGTTTTCCGCCGCATGCGCATTCTCGTCACCGGCGGCGCCGGCTTTCTCGGCTCTCACCTCTGCGACCGGCTCCTGCACGACGGCCACGAGGTCGTCTGCCTCGACAATCTCTTCACCGGCCAGAAGCGGAACATCGCGCACCTGCTGACGAATCCAAATTTTGAATTCGTCCGCCACGACGTCATCGACCCCTTCAAGTTCGAGGTCGAGCAGATCTACAACCTCGCGTGTCCCGCGTCGCCGCCGCACTACCAGTACAACCCGATCAAGACGATCAAGACATCGGTGATGGGCGCGATCAACTGCCTCGGTCTCGCCAAGCGCGTCCGGGCGCGGGTGTTCCAGGCGAGCACGAGCGAAGTGTACGGCGACCCGCACGTGCACCCGCAGCCGGAAAGTTACTGGGGCAACGTGAATCCCATCGGCAAGCGGTCGTGCTACGACGAGGGCAAGCGTTGCGCCGAGACGCTCTTCTTCGACTACCACCGCGAAAACAAGGTCGATATTCGCGTCGTGCGGATCTTCAACACCTACGGCCCGCGCATGCATCCCAACGACGGCCGCGTCGTATCTAACTTTATCGTACAGGCCCTGCGGGGCGAGGACCTCACGATCTACGGCGACGGCACCCAGACCCGTTCGTTCTGCTACGTCGACGATCTCATCGAGGGTTTCCTGCGCCTGATGGCGCAGACGGAAACGGTCGGGCCCATGAACATCGGCAACCCGGGCGAGTTCACGATGCTGCAGCTCGCCGAGCTCACGTTGAAGCTCGTCGGCGGCAAATCGAAGATTGTGCACAAGCCGCTGCCGGCCGACGACCCCAAGCAGCGCCG
>JBEIHL010000644.1:0-3071 GCA_040381375.1 Opitutaceae bacterium | reverse complement strand
GGCGCGGAGAGCGCAGAGGTCCTGACGCGAAGGTTGGCAATTTCGGGTGATGCGCTTGCGAGCGCGTGGCTTGCAGGTTCGCCGCAGAATCGGCGATGGCCTCTCCGGGCGACACCTCTGCGTTCTCCGCGTCCTCCTGTGAAAAATTCAGTCACGGTTGAATTAAGCATATCCCAATGCCTTCGCCACTGCCGGATAGGTGATTTTTCCGCCCCGCGTGTTGACGCCGCGACGCAGGCTTTCGTGTTCGGCCAGCGCCCGCTCGAGACCTCGGCTCACGATCGTCACCACGTACGGTTCGGTCGCCTGCGTGAGTCCGAGCGTTGACGTACGGCCGACCAGCGCGGGCATGTTCGGCACCGCGTAGTGAATGACGCCGTGTTCCAGATAGACGGGCGATTCGTGCGACGTCGGCCGGATGCTCTCGATGCAACCGCCCTGGTCGATCGCGATGTCGACGATCACGCTGCCGGGCCGCATTCGCGCCACCATGCGTTTGGTGACGACGGTCGGCGCCTTCGCCGCCGGGATCAGCACCGCGCCGATCAGCAGGTCGGCATCCGCGACCTCGTTCTGCAGATTGGCGGGGTTGGACATCAGCGTCACGACGCGGCCGCGATACTCCATGTCGAGCGTCTCGAGCCGGCGCGGGTCGAGGTCGAGCACGGTCACGCGGGCCCCCATGCCCACGGCCATCTGCACGGCGTGGCTGCCGGAATTGCCCGCGCCCACCACGACCACGTGGCCCGGCATCGTGCCGGGAATGCCCCCGAGCAACACGCCGGAGCCGCCGTGCTGCGTCTGGAGAAAATAGGCCCCGATCTGAATCGAGAGCCGGCCGGCGATCTGCGACATCGGCTTGAGCAGCGGGAAACCGCCGTCAGCGCCCTCCACGGTTTCGTAGGCGATGCCGTGAATGTTCTTCTTGAGCAGCACGCGCGCGAGCTCCGGGCCGGCGGCGAGGTGAAGATAGGTGAACAGCGCCTGGCCTTCGCGCAGCAGGTCGTACTCCGCCGGCAACGGTTCCTTCACCTTGAGGATGAGATCGGCGGCACGCCAGATCTTCGCCGGGTTTGCGACCAACGTTGCGCCGGCATGGCGATACTCGGCATCGGTGAATCCGGCCGTCACGCCGGCCGATTTTTGGATCAGAACCCGGGCGCCGAGTCCGACACAACGCCGGCACAGGCTGGGGGTCATCGAGACCCGGGTTTCGCCGATCTTGCTCTCCTTGGGCACTCCGATCGTCATGCGGCGCAGGAAATCCGGCGGGGCGGCGAACGCAATGTCGGAACCGCGGCTGTGGGATTGCATTCCCGGCCCGTCAAATCGAGGCTCCCCACCGCTCGCGATCGGCTCGGAGAATTTCGACCACCTCATCCGAAAGACACCCCGGCCCCTCCCAGGTATGGCAATCTTCCCCGGCCCCACGTTCGCTTCGTCTCTTTCCGGCGCGTCGCGACGGCGTTTGCTCCGCCGCCGCGTCTGCAGTGCGGGCCTGTTTCTCCTCGCGGCGGCGATGGCCGGGGCGGCGGACCCCGGCCGGGTGAGTTACGCGCGCGAGGTGCTGCCTGTTCTCGCCGACCACTGTTTTGCCTGCCACGGCTTCGATGCCGCCAAGCGCAAGGCCGGGCTGCGGCTGGATGTCGTCGAGGGTGCCACGGCCCGGCTGGAATCCGGCGTCTCGGCGATCGTGCCGGGGCGCCCCGGGGAGAGCGAATTGATCGCCCGTATCGTCTCGGAGGATACCGAAGAGGCGATGCCGCCGGCGGAGAAGGGCCAGGCACTCACCGCCGCCCAGCGCGATGTGCTGCGACGCTGGATCGAACAGGGCGCGCGATACGAGGCCCATTGGGCCTACCAGGCGCCGCAGGCCGGCGCGCCGCCCGAGGCAACCAAGCCCACCCCGGGCCGCCTCCAACCGATCGACGCCTTCGTCCGGGCCCGACTCTCCGACGAGGGCCTCACACCGGCCCCGGCCGCGGACCGCGCCACGCTGCTGCGTCGCGTCACCTTCGACCTGACCGGCCTCCCGCCCTCGCCGCTCGAGGTGGACGCGTTCCTGCAGGATCGCCGCTCCGACGCCTACGAGCGCGTCGTAGACCGGCTGCTGGCCTCGGAGCACTTCGGCGAACGCTGGGCGCGTTGGTGGCTGGATTTGGCGCACTATGCGGACAGCGACGGCTACCTGCAGGATTTTCTCCGGCCGGTGGCATGGCGTTACCGCCAGTGGGTGGTGGATGCGTTCAATCGCGACCAGCCGTTCGACCAGTTCACGATCGAGCAGCTCGCCGGGGACCTCCTGCCCGACGCGACCATCTCGCAGCAGATGGGCACGGGATTTCTGCGCAACACCCTCAGCAACCGCGAAGGCGGCGCCGAGCTCGAAGAGTTCCGGGTCAACCAGGTGGTGGACCGGACTGCGACGGTGGCGACGACCTGGTTGGGCCTGACGATGGCCTGCGCGCAGTGCCATGACCACAAATTCGACGCGATCTCGCAGCGCGAGTACTACCAACTGTACGCGTTCTTCAATTCGGCCGACGAGGTGAACCTGGACGCCCCGCTGCCCGGCGAGCGGGAGGCCTTTGCCGCCGCCAAGCCGGACCACGACCGCAAGCGCGCGGCCCTCCTCGCGCCCCGCGCCGCCGAGATCGCCGCCCTGCAAGAAGACTGGGAGCGGATGATCCTCTTCACCGAGTCCAACCCTGGCGTGGACTTCGCGTGGGACCGCACCCTCGAACTGCTTGGGTTGCAGTGGGGCCAAAACCTCGGCGAGGGCCAGCTCGAGGGTCTCAACCTCATCAAGCTGCCCTCCGAGCGCCGGATCGCGGATCAACGCGACCGCCTGCTCGACTACTTTCTCGCCACGGGAGCCCGCTCGTATCCGGAGCAATTCAAGGCTCTCGGGCTCGCCGAGCTCGGCAAGAAGCTCGAGGCGCTCACCCGGGCGCTGCCGCCGGTGACGCGGGCGCCGGCCATGAGGACGTTTCCCACGCCCCGTCCCACGAACCTGCACATCCGCGGCGACTTCCGGCGCCCTGGTCCGGAGGTGCGCCCAGGCACGCCCG
>JBEIHL010000643.1:0-3081 GCA_040381375.1 Opitutaceae bacterium | reverse complement strand
CATCATGCCCTGCATCGCATCACCATAGAAGCGGATGATCTGCGACAGCATGACCGATGAAAAGAGCGGCGCACCGCCCGCCTCCTCCGCCGCCAACATCCGGCGCGCGCGTTCCGTGCGATCGACGTTTTCGCCCCGCATCTGCTGCGACAACGCCTCGGACCGCGCTTCAGCGACGGGAACGGTCAGCGCCGCGAGCGGCTGCGCCTCGAAGGAACCGAAGAAGCCCTGGGTGCCGAAGTATTGAACCGCCGGATACCAGCTCTCCCGGGGGTCGACCTCCACGTCGTTGAAGAAGCTGAGCATCACGCGCCGCTCGGCCAGTCCCCGGATCAGTTCGTCGACCGCGATCGTGGCCGGGGTCTTCTGCTGCCGGATCGCCAGGGCGGTCGCATGGGCCGCCGCTTCGCCGAGGCTCATCCACGTCGGTTCCAGCCGGATGGCGCCCCAGCCGATGTGCGTCGACGAGGCGCAGACCGGCACGAGCAGGTTGTCCAGTCCCTGCGGCAGCATCGTGCCATAGGAAATCTGTCCCGGCACGGTGACGTAATTGAGCAGGAGCTCCCCTTCCCATTCGCTGCCGCTCACGTGTTCCGGCGTACAGGCGTGCGAGTCGAGAAACCACTCCGTGATGCTGATCGCGTCCGCATGCACGGGAGCCCGCTTCAACCGCGGCGCCGGCCGCGCGTCGTTCTCCGTGAAAATCGCCCGGCCGACCAGCCGGCGCGTCTCGCGCGCGTAGATCTCGTAAGGCAGGTTGTCGTTGTCGGCAAATTCGTCCCGCGGGAGCCCCCACTCCCGCCAGCCGCGGCGCGTCGCCTCGGGGACGGACGGATCGTTCTGCATGAAGTAGATCAGCCAGCGAGTCAGCCGGGCATGTTCGTCGGTGATGCGCTGCCGCGTCGCCCAGTCGCCCTCCACGTAGGCATGCTGAAGGCCGACGAGTTCGGGCAGGTTGATGTAGACCTTTTCATTGGGCTGATTGGGCGTCGGCGGCCGGTCGCTCCAATTGATGTCCCGGCCGACCCGCCGCACGATCTCTTCGCGATCGTAGTTCACCGGTTTTTCCATCGGCAGCCGGATGGCCGGATCCCGCGTCAACACGGTGCGGAGATTGTAGGCCTGGACCGATTTGTCCGCCACGCCCGTGCTCGCCGGGCGGATGATTTCGTACCACCGGTTGTAGTGCACGAGGTTCAGGCGCCGGTAGTCCGCGGGAATCCTGGGATCCACGCCGGCCGGCGGCCACGGCACCTTGCGCATGAAAATGCGGCCGGCATGCTCCTCGTTGAACTCCTCGCGACTCTCGCGCCCCCAGCGATACGGAACCTTCGCGACCGCCAGCAGATCACCCTCATACGAGCAGTCGGAAAATACCTTCGCGGCGACGGAAAACGTTCGCGGGCCCTGGCGGTCGCGAAACGTGACCGCGCGCAGCTCCGCGCCCGTCCGTTCCGCCGCGACGGGGTAATACGACTTCATCACCGTGATGCGCGGCTCCGCCGCAATCAGACGGTCGATGATCCGCTCGAACACGTGCGCCTCCACCTTCACCTTGGGCTGGCCCGGCAAGCTGCGCCGGAACTGCTCCGACCCGGCACCGTACTTAATCCGATAGTGTTCGTGGATGCTCCGGCGGACTTCGTCGTAAAACGGCGCGCGCGCTCCATTGTAGAGCGTATCCATGGTGGTGAGACCATTGCTGAGCAGCCCGCCCAGATGCGGGACCGGACTGACCAGCAGCACGTCGAGCCCCTCGCGGGCGGCGCAGACCGCGTGCGCCACCCCGCCGCCGGTGGCGCCGTAGACGACGAGATCGAAGGGCCGAAGGGAGGGGTCCGCAGACGCCCGCGCGCCGCGGACGATACCGCCCAGCAACGTCACAAGGATGAGAATCAGACGAACAGACATGGTCGGGTGGACGCTCAGAAGCGGCCGTTTACGCCGAAGTTGATCTTGGTGCCGTAGACATTGCTGAACGTCACGCGCGACGGGTCGGGTCCGGAGTACTGGTCAGTCCACTTGTTGAAAACATTGAGCACGTCGACGTAGACGGTAAACTGCCGCCGCAGCTGGTAGCTGGCACTGACGTCGACCTTCTCGTCCGGGCGGAAGCGCGTCCGGAGGTGCGGGCTCGCGTTGTAGCCGTCGAGGAAGGCGCTGGTGTAGCGCTGCGCGATGCGGAAACCGAGGCCCTTCCACTGATAGGACAGGCCGACGTTGCTGGTGCGAGGCACGAACTTCGCGAGCTCGGCCGCGCCCGATGCATACTGGCCCGAGGTCGACAGGTCCGTGAGGTTGGCGAAGACGCGCAGCCGGTTGAACGGCGCGGGCAGCATCACGAGCTGCTGCATGAAGTTCACTTCGAAGCCCTCGACCTTGGCCTTGCCGGCGTTGGTCGTGGTGACGTGTTCGAAGCCGCCGTAGAGGCCGTCGAAGCCGTTGTTCGGGCCCGCCGCGATCTCGCGGATGTCCGAGGCGATGAAGTCCGTGATGTCCTTGCGGAACACGCCGAACGACAGCAGGCCCGCCGGCTCGTAGTACCACTCGAGCGAGAGATCGTAGTTCTTCGACTGCTGCGGTTTCAGTCCGGGATCGTTCTGCGTGACGCGGCCGTCGGAACCGCTGGCGTCGTACGAGACCGTGGTCACCGGATACAGGCTGTTCAGGCCCGGGCGGGCGAAGCCGGTGGAAAAGCTGGCGCGGGCGACGACGTTGGGCCGGGCATTGTACGAGAGATGGATGCTGGGAAAAAAGTCCCGATACGAGCTCTCGCGGGTGATCTGCGTGACCGTCGGCCGGCGCGAGTCGGACAGGCTTCCCATCGCCTCGATCTCGGTCTCCTCCATCCGCACGCCACCAAGAATGCCCAGGCGGCCGATTCGGAATCTTCCCTGGACGTAGGCGGCAAGGACGTCCTCCGTGGCCTCGCGATAAGCGGGCGGCGCGAACGTCGCGGTCGTCGGCAGGAACCAGCCCGGGTTCGTGACCGACGCGCGCTCCACCGCGAGGATATCGTACTTGTTGCGCGGCGTGTACAGGTTGTTGAAGAGCCCGTAGCCGGGCGCCTGCTCGTAGAAT
>JBEIHL010000642.1:0-3083 GCA_040381375.1 Opitutaceae bacterium | reverse complement strand
CGGCGCGCCCCAATATCGTCATGATCGTCTCCGACGACCACGGCCGCGGCGACCTGGGTTGTTACGGCAATACCGTCGTGCGGACGCCGAATCTCGACGCGCTCGCGGCCGATGGCACGCGGTTCACCCACGCGTTCTGCACCACGGCGAGCTGCAGTCCGTCGCGCTCCGTAATCCTGACCGGCCAGCACAACCATCGGAACGGGATGTATGGCCTGCAGCATGACGACCATAAATTCCAGTCGTACGACCACCTGAAGAGCCTGCCGGTGTTGCTGGCGTCTGGCGGCTATCGCACCGCGCGCATCGGCAAGTTTCACGTCGCGCCGGAGTCGGTGTATGCGTTCCAGACGGTGCTCTCCGCGGGCGCCGCGAACGATCCCGCCACGATCGGGCGCAGTCCGGTCGAAATGGCGGAACAGAGCCGCCGGGTGATCGAGGCGCGCGACGAACGGCCGTTCTTCCTCTATTTTGCCAGCGACGATCCGCACCGCGCGAATGCGGTGCTGCCCGACGGCCGGCCGACGTTCGACACCTATCCGAAGCCGAATCGCTTTGGGAACCGCTATGCGGGGTATCCCGGCATCACGCCCGTGACCTTCCGGCCGGAGGACATCCCGGTGCCCGCGTACCTGCCCGACACGCCCGCCTGCCGGGCCGAGCTGGCGGAGTATTACCAGGCGATCGCGCGGCTGGATCAGGGCGTGGGCCGGCTGATCGAGGTGCTCAAGGCGGCGGGCAAGTACGAGTCGACGCTCATCCTGTATCTTTCCGACAACGGCGCCGCCTTCCCCGGCGCGAAGACCACGCTCTACGAGCCGGGCATGCGGCTGCCGCTGCTGGTGCGGGCGCCAGGACGCGCGAAGCCGGGCGCCGTCCAGTCCGCGATGGTGACCTGGGCAGACCTGGCGCCGACGGTGCTCGACTTGGCCGGCGTCACGGTGCCCGCGGGCACGATGGACGGACGGTCGTTCCGGGCGGGCCTCGACGGCGAGGACCTGCGCGACTGGGACGAGGTGTTCGCCTCGCACAGCTTCCACGAGATCACGATGTACTATCCGATGCGCGTCGTGCGGACCCGTCGGCACAAGCTGATCTGGAACGTCGCCTCCGGGCTCGTGTATCCGTCGGCCTTGGACCTGATCAAGTCGCCGTCGTGGATCAGCGTGACCTCGACCGGCGGCACGAAGTTCGGCGCGCGCACGGTGGAAGCTTACCTGCGCCGGCCGGCGTTTGAACTCTACGACCTGGAGCGCGACCCCGACGAGGTGGTGAATCTCGCGGACGACCCCGCGCACCGGCGGTTGCAGGCTGAATTACTAGCGAAACTCAAGGCCTTCCAGGCGGCCACGCGGGATCCCTGGTACCGCAAGTGGTCGCATGAGTGATACCAGCGACCTTGATTTTTTTGACTTTAACCACGGATCACACGGATGACACGGATTCAGACTTTATCGGTGCCATCCGTGTGATCTGTGGTCCAAACAAACGCGTCGGGCAGCGGAATGGGTCTAAACTTCACGGGCGATTGGTATGAGGCGCTCGCGCAGCGCCCCAAGGCATTGAACAGGGAGATCGGGAAGATCGGGAAGGCCGATCGCCCAAGCCATCCCGTCTTTCCCGTTTCCTGTTCATGCGATGGGTCGAACTGCGGACGGGGGCGTCCGCGCTCCCAGGGCTTTCCGTCCTTCCCGATCTTCCGGTTCAAGAGATCGAGCGGACTTTACGGCGAGAGGGACTTCAGCAGCGCGTGCACTTTGCCGACGATGCGGTCCTCGACGTCGGGGGTGAAATCGTTGGCGGCCTCGTAGTCGCCTTCGAGGGCGACGCGGCGGCTCGGGACGTAGCCGGCGTAGTCGTTGGAGTAGCCGGCGACCCAGACCAGCGGCGCGGAGATTTCGCGTTTCAGGCGCAGCGCGTAGTCGACCGTGGTTTCGCTGCCGAGCGCGGCGAGCGTGAGTTGACGACCGAGCCGCACGACCTGCACGGGATAAGTGTGGCTGGGTTTGCCGCCGTTGCGGGTCAGCTCGACGTCGCCGATGGCGGCGTGGATGGAACTCGCGATCGGACGCGGACCGGTGCCGAGGGCGGCGATGACGGAGTAGGCGAGGGTCTGGCCATGATGGCGGGCGAGCGCGAGCGGCAGCAGGCCCGGCACTTCGTCGCGGCGTGGATACGGATTCTGGTCGCCGCTGCAGCCGTTGACGAACAGCGCGGTCGAGCCCGGGTAGGCCTGCTGCAGCGTGGCCTGCGCGAAGCCGGCGTAGTCTCCGTTGAACAAATAGCGCGGCTCCTGGGGCGGTGGCGTGACGGAACTGAGCGTCGTGGCGTGGCACGCGTATCCGAATACCAGTACGGCCGGAGTCGGACCGGCCCGGTAGATTGCGAGCACCGGCACATCGTGATCGACGGGACCGTCGAACGTCGGGGCGCGCTTCGCATTCGGATCGTCCGGTGGCAGCGCGTAGTTGACCCGGCGATTCATGGCGAAACCGGCGCGGGCGCGGGCGAACGCGGCGCGCGCGGGTTGCCGGGCCTTGAGCGCGTCGCCGACGAGCGTCACGAGCGTGCGCTCGATCCGATCCTGGTAGGCGGCGGCCTCGGCTTCCGTGCCTGGCCGCGGCCGATACTCGGGACCGCAATGGGTGTGCGACGCATTGAGCAAGAGCTGCTCGGGCGCCAGGCCGTACTGCTCCCGGCAGCGTGCGGCGACCGTGTCGCGGACATTGCGGCGCACGCCGATGAGATCGAGCGTCACGAGCACGAACGTCTTGCCCGCGGCATCCTCGAGCGCGAGCGCCTTGGCGTGCAGGGGTTCGGCGACGCCTTCCGACGGTTTCTTGCGGGCGGCGTAGCCGGCCATCCACATGTTGGCGGTCGGCGTGATGTCGACGGTGGCGACGCCGGCTTTCCAGTCGAGGGGAGGCGGGGCCGACTTCTTCGGTGCGGCCGCCGGCAGGCTGGCGGTGCACAGGACGAGGGCGAGCCAGGCGCGCGAGAGGGGAATTCGCATAAGACACGGTGAACGGAAATGCACCGCGCCGTCAAATGACGGGATGCGGACCGTTTGTAGGAGCGGGGGG
>JBEIHL010000641.1:0-3101 GCA_040381375.1 Opitutaceae bacterium | reverse complement strand
TCATGATGTAACCGCGGGCGCCGGCGCGCAGGGCGCGCTCGGCAAACACCGCCTCGTCGTGCATCGAGATCACGAGCACGGACAGCGTTGGTTCGGCGGCCAGGAGATCCTTGATGAATTCGAGCCCGCTGCGTCCGGGCATCGTGAGGTCCGTGAGCACCAGATCGGGGCGCACTTTCCTGAGCTGCAGGAAGGCCTCGGCGGGATTGCCCGCTTCGCCCCCCACGCGCATATCGGGCTGGCGGTCGATCAGGTGGGCGAGTCCCGCTCGCATGAAGGGGTGGTCGTCGACCAGCAGGATGTTTTTGCGCGCGGCGGGGGCGGGGGAGGAAGCGGCTTTGGGGCGAGGTTTCATCCGGATGCAAAAACTCAGGCCTGCCGCGGCAACACGCACCGGATGGTCACACCGGCATGGCGTTTCGAGTTGATGCTGAGTTCGGCCCCGATGGCGCTCGCCCGGTGTTTCATGACGCCGAGGCCGATGCCGTTGGATTTGGCGCCGCGCGCCTTGGCCAGGCCCGTGCCGTCGTCTGCAATCTCGAGTTGGAGCTGCGTCGGCGATTCCGTGAGGCGAATCGTGACGTGGGTGGCGCGGGCATGCTTGATCGCGTTGTTCACCGCCTCCTGGGCAATGCGAAAGAGATGACCCGCCACCGCGGGATCGCTGACGGTGACCGGCTCGGGGCAGAGGAAGCGACACTTGATCCGGCGCAGGCTGTTGATCCGTTCGGCGAGTTCCGCGAGGCCGATCGGCAACGCATCCGGATCGCTGCCGACGGGGACCAGTCCGCGAGCCAGAAAGCGCGTCTGGGCGATCGCCTCGCGGAGCATCTTGCACATGACCTCGACGCGCTGCGCCAGTTCGGTCTGCGGTGCGATGTCCTCCTTGAAAGAGGTGCACATCAGTTCCAACGCGGTGAGCTGCTGGCCCAGATTGTCGTGCAGGTCGGCGCCGATGCTCTGCCGTTCGCGTTCGCTGGCGCTAAGAATCTCCCGTTCGAGCCGGCGGTGTTCGGCCTGGGCGGCGGCGAGAGCCCGGTCTTGCGCCACGGCGGCCAGCGTGCGTTTCACCACGGAGGGCAGCCGGTCGAGCAGGCCCGTGTCCTTCATCACGTAATCGCGGGCGCCCTGCTTCATGACGTCGACGGCGACTTTCTCGTCGCCCTGGCCGGTCACGACGATGAACGGCACGCGGGTCAGATCGCGTTGGATGGTGGCCACGAGGTCGGGCCCCTGGCCGTCTTGCAGCTTCAGGTCGACAATGAGCAGGTCGAGCGGCTGGGCGGCCAGGAATTCGCGGGCTTTTCGGGCAGAGGTCGCGGTGACGACGTCGTAACCTTCGGCCCGCAGCGACTCGGCCATCAGGATCAGAATGCCATCGTCGTCGTCGACGACGAGCACGCGGGGCGATGGCTCGGTTGGAGACACGACCGGGTAGAGTTCAGGGGGAACTCATCTGCGGCACCAGCACGAGCGAGACGAACAGCCCCAGGCGGCGGATCGCCTCGGCAAACCGGTCGTAGTCGACGGGTTTTTGAATATAGACGCTGCAGCCCAATTTGTAGCAGCGCTCGACCTCACGCGTGTCGTCCGTGGTGGTGAGCATGATGATCGGCAGTTTGCCGAGCGTGCTGTCGGCCTTGAGCCGGCGCAGCACCTCGATGCCGTCAACCTTGGGCATGCGGATGTCGAGCAACAGCAGGTAACTCGCGGTATCGGTGACCACCCGCTGGGCAAAGAAATCCAGAATCGCCTGCCCGTCACGGAAATGCTCCATGCGATTGTGCAGCCCGGCCGCCTCGAGGTTTTCGCGAATCAGGATCGCGTGGCCTTCGTCGTCGTCGACAATCAGAATGGTGGGCGAGGGGGATTGCGTCATGTCTTCAGGCGCCGGGTTGAACCGCCGGGAGGGAGACGACAAAAGTGGAACCAGCCCCCGCGCGACTCTCAACGTAAATCTTGCCCTTTTGGCGTTCGAGCACGCGCTGCGCGATCGTGAGGCCGAGGCCTTCGCCGGTGGTGCTGTCGGGGTTCAACCGGTGGAAGATGTCGAACACCTTCGCCTGGTGTTCGGGCGCGATGCCGATGCCGTTGTCGGTGACGGCGTAGACGGCCTGGTCATCCTGGATCGTTCCCGTGATCGTGATCCGCAACGGCCGGGAGGGTTCGCGGTACTTGAGGGCGTTGTCGAGCAGGTTGGCGAAGACCTGGTTCGTCTGCGCGGGATCGCCGAGACAGGAGGGAAGGGGGCCGATCCGGATCTCGGCCCCCGCTTCGTCGAGCTGGAACTTCATCGCCGCGACGATATCGGACAGCAGGCCGTCGACGTTGAGAGGCCGGATCGAGAGGGCGACGCGACCGAGGCGGGAGTACCGGAGGAGGCCGGCGAGCAGGGACTCCATTTTCGTGACGCCGGCGTTGATGAAACGCAGGGCCTGCGGGATCGCTTGGTCGAGGGGTGCCTGCAGGGTCGCCACCGGCACGGCGCCGTTGTCGCCCGCGGTGACCGCCGCCGCGCGAATGGTATCGCACGCGCGGTTGAGCTGGCGGCTGAAACCCTGGACGTTGACCAGAGGCGAACGCAGGTCGTGCGAGACCGTGTACACGATCGCTTCGAGTTCCTTGTTCTTCTCGACCAGTTCGGCGGCGATGCGCTGGAGCTCGTCCTCGTTGGCCTTGCGGTGGGTGATGTCGGTCCGGATCGCAACGTACTGCTGAGGCCGGCCGGCGCCGTCGAGACAGGGAAAGATAGTTGTATCCACCCAGTAATACGTGCCGTCCTTGGCGCGATTTTTGATCTCCCCGCGCCAGACTTTTCCCGCGGAAATGGTGCGCCACAAGTCCTGGAAAAACGTGCTCGGGTGGTGGGCCGAATTGATGGTCCGATGATCCCGGCCGATCAGTTCTTCCCGCGCGTACTTCGAAAGCGCGCAGAAGCGATCGTTGGCGTACTTGATCCGGCCGGCGGCGTCGGTGATGGCCACAATGGAGTGCTCGTCGAGGGCGGCGCGGACGTCGCGCAGTTCCTTGACCGTGGCGAGGTGCTCCTGCGCGAGCTTCACCTGTTCGTCGGGATTAAAGGGAGTGGGCGCCGTCATTGC
>JBEIHL010000640.1:0-3103 GCA_040381375.1 Opitutaceae bacterium | reverse complement strand
GCGGGGCGCGCGCAACGTGGGAACGCCGCGCTCCAGCTGGGCATCGGCACCGTGCCGTGCTGGAGCTCGGCGCTCCCAGGGGGGAAGTAATCGTGGGCCGCGGTCCTTTCCCGTCTTGCTCCGCGTGCGCCACTTTGCGGCGATGCACGCTGCCGCATGAGAATCACTGGTCTTGCCCTTGTTCCCCCGCCGACTGCCGCCGATTGCCCGAAGGTCACGCCCGAGTTGCTGGCATCGGTGCTCGCGCGGTACTCGCGCAGCAACGAGGGCATCGGGGCCATTCTCGCCAAGGTCGACCTGGCGAACCCCGACGCGTCGATCGACCGCATCCTCAAGTTTGTGGACTACGGCCACGCCTCGATCGGCGGACTGACGGGCGGACTCGCGGTCGCGTTGGACGATGTCTCGATGTGGCTCGCGTACAAAATTTTCGAGATCGCGCAGATGGCCGACGGCCAGGAGTCGAGCACGCGGTACATCACGATGGACGCGGCGAACGTGCCGTCGGCCGAGGAGCTCGGCGTGCCGGCCGACCTCGCGCCGCGGTGGCGCGAGGTGCTCGCGCGGTCGTTTGCCGCCTACCATGCCGAGTACGCGCGGCTCGACGCGCTGGCCACGGCGGAGCCGCAGCGCGTGCGCGTGCCGGCAGAGGCGAAACCGCCCGTGGTGACGCGACTGCGCAAGAATTACGCGCTCGATCGGGCGCGCTACTTTATTCCCTTCGCCACGCGCACCAACCTCGGCCTCGTCCAGACCTCGCGCATGTGGGCCGTGACGGTGAAGCAGCTCGATTCGCTGCCGCATCCCGAGGCGAAGGCGGCGGCGAAACTCATCCGCGACGAACTGCTCAGGCAGTCGCCGCGGCTGATGCGGCATAGTGTGGCCGAGAAATCCTACGAGGAGCAGGCGCGGCAGGAACTCGCCGCTTCGCTCGCGTTGGGCCGCGAACGGCTTTCGGCCGCGGGGCTGGCCGACGAGGTCTGGGTGCGCGTCGATCGCTCCACGCCTCCCTGGCTGCCCGAGGTGCAGCCGGTGGCCGAAGCCCTGCGCCACCGGGCCAACCGTTACGGCCAGCAGGGCACGGCGACGCGCCGGATGCGCGTGAGCTTCGCCTGGAACAACATGGCGCTGGCCGAACTGCGCGACCTCAACCGGCATCGCACCGGCAACCGGCACACGCCCCTCATTCAGGCCGGTTTTTACCTGCCGCCCGAGATCGATCGGTCCGTTCACGCCCAACTCCTCGCGGACCAACTCGAGCTCACGCGTGAACTGATGGCGCGCGGGTCGCCGTCGTATGTCTATTCGCTGTTGCTGGGCGCGCAGACGCCCTTCGAGCACAGCACCCACGCAGACAAGTTCATCTACGAGGCCGAGCTGCGCACCGGCATGGGCGCGCATTTCCGGTATGCCGAGCACCTGAGCGCGGCTCTGCGGGAATTCCTGGTTCAGGTCCCGGAGGCACGGGGCTGGGTGGTCGAGGGCACGGCGGAGCCGGAGTGAGTCGGGCGGAGGAGGACGGCGCGCCTGGGCCAACGTCCCCCCATCCGGGCGGCAATTATTGGGTTGCTGGTAAACCGCGGCGGGGCCTTGCTGCCTTGTGCGTTGCGGCATGAAAATGTCCTGTTTGGTAGTTCTGCTGGCCCTCGGCGCTGGCGGCGTTTCAGGCCGTGCGGCCAATGCGACGACCCCGATCGACTACGCGGAACGCAATGCGCCCTTCGCGCCTGGCAGCACGGTGGCGCCGACGAAACAAACACCGGCAACCCAGCGCGCCCCGCAGCAGGACAAGCGGGTGGAGAAAGCCGAATTTGAAAAGACCACCGCGCCGCTGGCCCATCGGCGGGCCCGAATCGACGTGACGGAGACGCGGGAGAAGCAGGTGCGGGAAAAGGATTCGCAACGTCCGGACGTGAAGGACCGGAAAACCAGCTCGTACGACCACCAGACCGCGAACGTCTCGACCGGGGCGGACACCACGCGGCCCCCGATGGTGGCGAAGTACAACGACAGCATGATCGCGGCGAGTGCGACGAACATGGCGCGTTTTCCCGCCTTGGAGCGGGCGACGACGGCCAAGATCAATCGGTTTGTCTTTCGGAAGAACCCGGCTGAGCCGGCCACCGCGGTGGAGGGCGCCAGGGTCGTCCCCGCGGCGGGAGGTTCCTCGTTGTCGAAGTGAACGACGGCTGAGCTGCCGATGAGCCGATTCCGCGTTCTCCAATTCAACATGCAGTTCGGCCAGATCTGGGATGAACTCCATCCCGATCGGGCGCCCGTGCGGCTCGACGCCACGCTGGAAGAGATCCGGCGCCACGACGCTGACATCGTGTTCCTGCAGGAAGTCGAGCAGGCGTGTCCCGGCGGAGTACAGACCCAGCCGCCACCCAACTTCACGCGGCTGAAGGCGGAGCTTTCCGACTATCACGCCGCCTTCGGCTACCCGAAGGCCGACCCCCGCGAACTGCCCTTTGGGATCGGTCTCGCGATGTTCTCCCGGACGCCGCTGCTGGACGTGAGGCGGCTCGACCTGCCGTCACCCCCGATCGAGTTCGAGTTTCATGGGCGAAAACTGACTCCGACCGACCGGCTGCTGATGAGCGCGACGACCACGTTGCACGGACGCGACGTGCGCCTGATCAATACCCACCTGCTCGCATTCTTCATGCTCGGCGCGAGCAGTGCCACCAATCCGGTCCAACGATCGCTCGTGGCCGAGCAGCTCGCGGTGTCCGCCGGTCCCACGCTGCTGGCCGGGGATTTCAACGTCAGCGGCCATGCTTCACTCGTGGACCAGTTCGCTTCCTGCGGGTTCAAGACCGTGCAGGACCGCGAGACCACCTGGCGCCGACGGCCCTTCGTGCTCGACCACATCTTCCACAACGCCCCGCTGCGCTGCGTCGGCCACACCGTGAATCCGAGCCCCGCGAGCGATCATCACGCGTTGGTGGCGGAGTTCGAGTTCCCGGTGGGATGAGGGGATCACGGTCGACGATCGCTCAAGGTGGAGCAGCCTGTCCCCAGGCTGCTGGTTCGGCGGGAGCGGAGATTTCGAAATCGGTGCAGTAGCCGATGCTCCTGAAAGCAGCCTGGGGACAGGCTG
>JBEIHL010000639.1:0-3113 GCA_040381375.1 Opitutaceae bacterium | reverse complement strand
GCGGTTGAACGCGCGGATGACCCAGTCGCGCCAAGCCCACTGTTCGCGGGGCAAGTCCTTTTCGTAGCCGTTGCTGTCGGAGTAGCGCGCGGCGTCGAGCCAGAGCCGGGCCCATTTCTCACCGTAGGATTCCCGCTGCAGGAGCTGGTCGAGTAGGCTCGAAACGGCGGCCCGGCGATCGCGGGCCGCGGCTTGCACGAAGGCTTCGACTTCGGCGGGCGTGGGCGGCAGCCCCGTCACATCAAGATGGATACGGCGCCCCAGCGTGGCTGCGTCGGCCGCGGGCGAAGGCTTGAGACCGGCTCCGGCCAGACGGCCCGCCACGAGCGCGTCGATCGGGTTGCCCGTTTTCGCCGGTCCGGCGGTGGGTGCCGCCGGTGGCGGAATGAAGGCCCAGTGCGGCTGGTAGTCGGCGCCCTCGGCGATCCAGCGCTCGAGTTTGGCGACATCGACGGGCTTGAGCCGCTCCTTCTTGTCGGGCGGCGGCATCGCTTCATCGTCGTGGGGCGAACGCGCCCGGAGCAGCAGTTCGCTTTCGCCGGGCTTGCCGGGGACGATTGCGGCGGAGCCGGACTTGCCGCCCTTAACGGCGGCTTCCCGCTCGTCGAGGCGAAGACCGCCTTTGCGCGAACCGGCGTCGGGGCCGTGGCAGTTGAAGCAGTTGTCGGAAAGGATCGGGCGGATGTCCCGGTTGAACTCGAGTCTGGCCGAGGCGGCATCAACTGCGGCCGGCAGGGCCATCAGCGCGACAAGCGGAAGGAGAATCGGGAAGGACGAGCGACGGGACATGGACGGGCCAAAGTGCCGGCAAAGGCGGCGTGGTCTGGGATGAGGGGAGGGGGGACGCGAGTGCCTGATAGCTTGACGCGGTCCTGGCCGTTGTCACGCGTCGGATTCGAAAAGGGAAGCTTCGCCCCCGCATACTTTGGATGGACTCGGTGAAGTCCTGGGCGAGGCCCGATTGCCGCGGTTAAATTGAACGGGGCCGTGCGGCTCGATTTGCGCAACGGGCCTCGTTCGCACTAACGTGGGTGGATGAATCGAAGACGTCTGATCGCTGCCCTCGCCCTGGCTGGGACGGGCGTAGTGGCGGGGTGCGCGGTGGCGCGAGGCACTGGCGGCCAATCGTGGAGGGGCGTGAAGTCGGATCACTTTGACGGGGAGTATTTTTTCAACCCGCACGGACCGACGGGGAACACGTTCTCCAATTTTCTGAAGTGGCAGCGCTCGCGCCGGATGAAGCCCTGGCCGGAGCGCATCGACAACAATGTGCCTGCCAGCCTGCCCGGGAGGATCGGTGATGCGGAGGCGTATGTGACGGCGATCAATCACTGCACGTTCCTGGTGCAAATGCCCGGACTGAACCTGCTCACCGATCCGGTCTATTCCGAGCGGGTGAGTCCGGTGTCATTTGCCGGACCGAAGCGAATTCGCCCGCCGGGCGTCGCCTGGGACAAGTTGCCGCGCATCGACGTCGTGGTCGTTTCCCACAACCATTTCGACCATCTGGACCTGGCGACTCTGGCGGAACTACACACGCGATTCCGCCCCAAGTTCATTACTGGACTGGGAAATCGTGGCTTGTTCGAGTCGCGCGGGATCCGCGATGTCGAGGAGCTCGATTGGTGGCAGCCGAGCGCGGCTGCGGCCTTATCGGCTCGGATTACCTTCACCCCGGCGCAGCATTGGTCGTCGCGCAGCCTGATCGTGAAGAACACCAGTCTGTGGGGAGGCTTCTGGATTCAGAACGACCGGCGGAAGATCTATTTTGCCGGCGACTCCGGCTATGGGCGGGACTTTGCCTCGATTCGAGCCCAACTGGGCGTGCCCGACTTGGGCTTGCTGCCCATTGGGGCCTACGAACCACGCTGGTTCATGAGCGGGTCACACCTGGCGCCGGACGAGGCACTGAAGGCGCAGCGGGATCTCGGCGGCGCGAGATGCCTGGGAATGCATTTCGATACGTTTCAACTGGCTGACGAAGGCCACGGCGACGCCGAGCGCGAGCTGTTTGCCGCGCGCGACTTGGCGGGAATCGCGGCCGCGCACTTTCACGCGCCGACGGCCGGTGAGACCTTTCCCATCGCTTGACCGGATGCGCACCCGGTCAGCGCGCCGGACTCGGCGTAGCGGCGACCTGGATTCGACGTCGGTAAATCCGGTCGCCGTTGGTGATGTAAAGCAGGTCGCGCTTCGGACCGGCGATGACGCAGCTCGTGAGTGGCTTGTTCATCTGGGGCCGGTCGAGTACGCCGCAGAGTCGTCCGGTCGGGTCGAAGACCTGCACACCGAGTGCGGTCGTAACAAAATAGCGCCCGAGCGAGTCGGTGGTCATGCCGTCGCCTGAAGCGGCCGGACGATAAGGTGGTGGTTCGTGGAAGCGGAATTCCCCATTGGGGTCGATTGGCCGCCGCATCGTCATGTACGGCAGCTTGGCATCGAGACTGCCATCCGGGTTGATCCGGTAAGCCCAGACGTAGCGTCCTCCCGCCTCGCTGACGGCAAGCGTTCCGTGGTCGGGCGAAAGGGTGATGCCGTTGGGGTTGGCGAGCCCAGTGTCGGCAGCGCGTTTCTCCCCGGTCGCGGGGTTGACAAAGGTGACCTGTTTCTTGCCGGTTTCGGTGAAGTAGACGTGACCACGGTTGGTGACCACCAGGTCGTTGGGTTGGACGTCAGTCGCGACGACGGTCACCTGGCCGTTGCTCAGGTCGATGGAGATCAGGCGCCGCTGCGCGCCTTGGCAGGCGTAGAGTTTTCCATCGGGTCCGAACTTCATGCCACTGACGGATTCGCCGCTGACTTTCTTTCGCGTGCCGTCGGAAGCGAGACGGTAGATCCCCGTACCGGGTGGCCGCATGTCGCAATACATGAAATTCCCCTCCGCATCGACCGCCGCAGCGTCAGCGAAGGTGAGTCCTTCGACCGCCGGCTGCCAGGATTCACCCTCGATGAGCAGCCGGTGCAGCGTCATGTCGCCGCCGAGATCGCCCTGGGTGGCAATCTGCGGCACGGGTTTTTCCTTTCGCCAGAGCCAGCGCAGGGCATCGGGAAAGACTGAGCCGCCGTGTTGGGAATTGTGTCCGTATCCCTCCGCGAAATCGAAGCGCGTGTCG
>JBEIHL010000638.1:0-3120 GCA_040381375.1 Opitutaceae bacterium | reverse complement strand
GCCCCATTCACCGCATCGCCGCGGGCGAGAACTTCGGCCGCAATCGTGCCCCGCGAAAAAGGCGTCGCGCGCAGCTGGCCCGTCACGGGCACGATCGGCGGGCCTTTCGTGATCGCCACGCTGCGCCCCGGCGGCGTCGGCCGCGGACGATCGAGTTCCTGGATGAGCGCGGTCCATTCCGGCCGCCAGCCCGCGACGTCGCCGGCGAGCGCCGGCTGCCAGAGCGGCTTCAGCACCGCGACCGCCGCACGCAGCGCCAGCTCGATGAAGCGGTCGCGCGCCTGCCCGGCCGCGAGCGCGATGATTTCCGTCGACGCGAGCCGCGGCAGATTGCCTGCCGCCACGACGGCGGCGAGCCGGACGCGCGGATCGGCGTCAGCGGCCAGGCGTTTCAACCGGCCGATCACATCGAACCCGCCCGGAAGTTTGTCGTCCCACCGCGCCATCGTCGCCGCTCCGACCGCGCGTGCTTCCGGAGTCTTCGCGGCCAGCAGCGTTTCGAGCACCGCGGGCGCAGGCGTCTCATGCGCCGCGAACACCCCGAGCGCCTGCGCCAACGCAAACTCGCGGTCGGGCGCGGCGGGATCGAGCTGCTCGCACCAGCGCAGCAATTCCCGCGTGACCTGCGCCGAGTCGCCGCCGAACAGCACCCGGCGGGCCTGCTCGCGCGGCCAGCGGTCACGCGAACGGAGCAGTTCGAAAAGCTCCGGCAGGCTGGCGCCGGCGATCTTAGGCGGCGTGAGCAGCGGACGATCCTTGGCCGTGATCCGCCAGATCCGTCCGCGCGTCTTGTCGCGATCCGGATGCCGGAAGCTCACCTGATAGTGACCGATGATCGCGTCGAACCAGTCGGCGACGTAGAGCGCGCCGTCGGGCCCGAGTTTCACATCGACCGGACGAAACGTGCCGTGGCGGCTCTGGATGACCGGCGGCAGCGTGGGGTGGTCGGCGATCTTCACGCCGGCTCCGTCGCGCTCGATCTGGAGCGTCCAGATGCTGTTGTTGATGAACCCGCACGCGAGCATGAGGCCCTGCCATTCGGCGGGGAAATGCGCGCTCTCGATGATCTCGGGATTGGTCGTCTTGCGGCCGCGCTGTTTCAGCCAAACCGAGTCGCGCCGCCCGCCCTGCCAGCCCCGGATCATCTC
Source organism: Opitutaceae bacterium (assembly GCA_040381375.1). Taxonomy (GTDB): domain Bacteria; phylum Verrucomicrobiota; class Verrucomicrobiia; order Opitutales; family Opitutaceae; genus ER46. The sequence goes on along the minus strand of JBEIHL010000638.1, from coordinate 1,972 downwards.
GGGCGCGGGAAAGTGGAAGCCGCCGGAGTTGCCCGCGACGACAATCGGCTCGCCCCAGCGGGTGAACACCCAGCCCCACGGGTTCAACGGCTGGTTGTCGCCGCCGTAGAAGGCGTCGAGCCGCTGCTCGCGCGGACGATACCGCCAGAGTCCCGCCTGATCGAGCGTCGTGATGCCCCACGGCGTCTCGACGCGCGAGAAGCCATGCAGACCCTGGCTGAACATCAGTTCGCCCGCCGGACTCCAGCGAAACGAGTTTATGTTCTGGTGATTGTCGCCGGTGCCAAAGCCGCGCAGCACGATCTCGCGCCGGTCGGCGCGGCCGTCGCCGTCGGTGTCGGTCATGAGCCACACCTTGGTGCCCTCGCCCACGTAGCACGCGTTGCCGGGCCCTGGCGCGATCTCGAGGCCCATGGGAATCATCAGCCCGTCGGCGAAGACCGTGGACTTGTCGGCGCGGCCGTCGCCGTTGGTGTCCTCGAGAACGACGATCTCGTCGTTCGGCTCCTCGCCGGGCTTGAGTTGCGGATAGACTTTCGAACCCGCGACCCAGAGCCGGCCCCGCTCGTCCCAGCGGATCTGGATCGGGTTGACGATACCGTCGGCTTCGCTCGCGAACAGGTTTACCTCGAGCCCGGGCGGCAACTTGAAACCCGCGAGCTGCTCCTCCGGAGAGAGCGACACCTGTGCCGCCCCGTCGCCCGCGGTGACGAGGGCGGCGCAGGCGGTGAAGAGCAGGGAGCGTCGGGACATCAATGCTGGGAGCCCATCCTGGTCATCCTGTCATCCTGTCAAAGCATGGACAGGATGACAGGATTTACAGGATGGGAGCGGAAGAGCGGGCGGAGGCAAACAGCGTGGGATCGAAACCAGGCTCACCGTCCCTCCGTCGCCTGCCTCCCGTCGGTTCAGAGATCGATCCGCATCGACAGGCGGAAGCTGCGTTCCTCGCCCCAGGCGCCGGTGCTCAGCGCGGTGGCGCGGAAGTATTCCTTGTCGAGGACGTTGTTGACGTTGAAACCCAGGTCGACCGGCCGATCCATCAGCCGCGTGCGGTAGCTGAACATCAGGTTCATCACCGTATAGCCCGGGGTATAAAGTTCCTCGGCAAACCCGTCCCGATTGAGGTCGAAGTTTCCCTGGTAGGTCTTTTCCCGATACTGGGCGCCGCCGCCGAAAGAGAAGCCCTTCAGGGGCCCGCTGCTGAAGCGGTACGAGGCGACGAGATTCGAGCGGACCTTCGTGAAGCCCGCGCTCGGCGTGCCTTCCGGCACAGAGGCTAGGAAGGCATCGGTGTTCGGCGTCGCGAAACCCTTAGCCCGCGCGTCGGCCTGCACGGACTTGAGCACCGGGTAGCGGTCGGTGTTCTTGAGCTTGTTGCTGGAATAGTTCCAGACCAGCCGCAGGTTCCGCGAGATGTTGACGATAGTGTCGAACTCGATGCCCTCGGGCGTGACCGTCTGAGAGTCCGTCGCGTCGGGATTGATGCCCGTGAACAGGAGCGCCAGCTCGTCGCGGCTCACGTTGGCGGGAATGGCGGCGCCGGAGGTGCGGTTGTTCTTGTAGTAGGTCCAGTTCGACTCGATCGCACCGTCGAGGAAAAGCCAGCGGATGCCGTAGTCCTCGCCGAAGCCCTTGGGCGACGGAATCGTCGAACCGGGAATGAGTCCGGTGCCGCCCGCGGCCACGTTAAGCGACACGCTCTCGGCATAGTTGGCGTACAGAGACATGAATTTGAACGCATGAAACACGAGCCCGTAGTTGACGGACTCGCCGCGCACGTCGGTGCCCGGGGTTTGGCGCGGATGGCTGGCCAGCGTGTAGTCGAGCGCGGTCATCTCGGAGGGCCGGCGCGAGTTGTTCGGGGTGTCCTGCCCGACATTGTAGAAAAGGCTGCCGGTCCGCCGCTCGAAGGAGTCGGAGCGCCAGCCGACGAATGAGTGGAGCCGTTCCTTGAAGTAGGTGCCGGTCG